>QHYM01000127.1 GCA_003223295.1 Acidobacteriota bacterium
AATCCAGTTTTTGAGAAATTTGTGGTCGAAACGGCATAGTAATGAACGTACTAGTGAGCCCCGGAGGATATCATCCGGACATAGCGCCTTTATTGGTGCCAGATGAATCAGCCCGGCCGATTGCCAAAGAGGGAAGAGGAGGTCAAGTCTTAAGCTAGCACTGACCGCGTCCTCCCAAGAACCGCTTTCTGAGCGGGCGGTAACAATTGGGCGGCGTGGCAAGTCTGCCTTTCAAGTCTCAGGTTTCGCGGGTATGGCGCTGCTACGGACGTTCCTGGCGTAACATACCGCCATGAACAAAACGCAGTCGTTCTTTCGGAACAAGGCAGTGCTCGTTACGGGAGCTTCTTCCGGGATCGGCGAGGAGCTAGCGTGGCAATTAGGCCAAGCGGGCGCGAAGCTGACGCTGGCCGCGCGGCGCAAAGAGTTGCTCGCAAATCTGGCACAGCGGAGATTTGCAAGAAGCCGTGGCGGAAACCGTGCGGCAGTGGGAAAAACTGGATGTGGTGATTGCCAACGCCGGGTTTGGAGTGGTCGGCCCGTTGAAGAAGCTCTCCGTGGAAGACTACCGGCGGCAGTTCGAGACCAATGTCTTCGGAGTGTTGCGAACGATTTACGCAGCTTTGCCGGAGATCGAAAAGAACAAAGGCAACATAGCCATCATCGGAAGCGTTTCGGGATGGGCCGCGAGTCCGAGCGCTTCGCCCTATAACATGAGCAAATTTGCCGTGCGTGCGCTGGCGAATGCCATCACGCCGGAACTGCGGCTCTCAGGGGTGAGAGTGACGCTCATCAGCCCGGGCTTTGTGGTCAGCGACATCCGGCGCGTGGACAATCAAGGGAAATTCCATGAGGGAGCCAAGGAGCCTATCCCCGCATGGCTGGTGATGAGCACGGACAAAGCCGTGCGGCAGATTCTGCGCGCCATTGCGCGAGGAAAGCGCGAAACCATCATCACGGGGCACGGCAAGGCTTTGGTCTTCCTCGAGCGGTTCATGCCCTGGATGCTTCGCGCCGTGTTCAGAAGAATGGCGGCGGGCCGGGGAGGTTACCGTCGGGAAGCCAAAAGCAGCTGATCGCCTACTCGTTCGGCGGCTTGGATTTTCCCGGCTCTTTCTCGGGCCCTTCCTCAGGGAGCGCAACGCGCCAGATGTCTTTCTCGTCTTGCAGGCCAAACACGCCAACTTGATTGGCTTCTGTGGTTCCGACGTGACCGATCCACACCACGCGAAACCTCTTTTTCCGCCAAAGCCGCCGCACCTCGATGGTTTGCCCGGGAGAAGTGAGGAAGCCAATCCCGTCAAGGCGCGCACCATTCTGGCTGAGGTCGATGGTATAACTGCTCTGCTTGAACGGATGCCCACGCGAATCTGTTCCTTTGACCACCACGCGCAGCGTCTTGGGTACGCGCTGTTGTTTGCGGGACCCGCGCCAGAAATCGGGGATCGGGCGTTTGAACGCCAGTCCGATTTTGGTTTCGCGGTCCGAGTACGAGTCAAGATAGACCACCCGGACCGCCTGCTCCAGACCATTGCTTCTTCGCATGAGAAATACGGAATCGCCGATCGCTAGCTTGGTTTTGAGCATCACCAGTGCACCGCTGGCGTTCACCATCTGTGTTTCCGTTTCTTCGTGGAACGCGCCGTGGTCCTTCGTGAAACCGTAGACCACCACAGGAATGCGAAGAGGCATGCGTTCGCTGGAACGCGGGGTTTTCTTTGTCGTTTCGGTGGAGACGGGATTGGCAAAGGTCAAGGAGGTTTTTTGGGCGGAGGGTGGTTTTTCATCCAGCGGAGCTATGCCAATCACTTCTTTGGGGCTGCCGCTCTGAGCACCGTGCTCGCGGCACTTGAAGTCCCACGTTTGTTGTTGGATCTGCTCGTAGGTTTCCTGACGGTCCGCGAGCGTGACCCAAGAGTCGGCTTCGCAAAGGGGACAACGCAGCCGGATGGCAAAATTTCCAGGCATCCCAATTTTCCTGTGATTCAAGCATACCCTGAGCCGGCCAACGGGCGTGTGCTTGCCAGGAGGATCTGCGTCGAAAAGTAAATGGGCGAAGGTACGCCGGCGGATCACGGCTAGCTTTAGGGCGCTGTAACTTTTGTGCAGTTTTGGACTCGTATGAGGTGCAAGGGCAGAGCTGCGAAAACGGCTCACCAAAAATCCATGCACAGGAGAGATTCGAATGGTTGGCAAGATCAGAGCAGGGCTGGCATTTGCGGCGCTAGCAGCGGCATTCACATTTTCATCGCCGGTTCATGCGCAAGACGACATGAAGAAAGACAGCATGAAGCACGACCAGATGATGCAAGACGACAAGATGATGCGCGAGACCAAGACGCAAGGATTTCAAGACTTCGAATGGGCCGGACGTGCATGTGGTGCTGGTGGCGGCCAATGCGGGCGACGCGAAGTCTCTGAAGAGCGACACGGAAAGGATCGAACTCGGAAAGCTGAAGGGGAATGAAGGTGATCAGAACTACGAAATTCCTGCGGGGACGGACTTGACGAGGTTCGGCGCCGTGCTGATTTATTGCGAAAGGTTCAACGCGGTGTTTGGCGTGGCGACGCTGGATAAGTTCTAACAAACTCAAACAAGAAAGCAGCGGACCGGGCAGGGAGACCTGCCCGATTCCTTTGCCGGAGGAAAAAATGAACACGAATGGAAAATCCCGGGTTTCGCGGAAGAAGTGGGTCGTTGGTGTGATTAGCGTACCAGTCCTGGTGGGAGCGTGGTGGGCATTCCGGCCGGAGAAGCTCTTTATCAACGAAAGAGTGACTGAGGCGGCGCCGTTTGCCGCGAATTCGGGGCCACAACCTATTTACACAGGAAAGCTGGAAGGGAAAGCCCATGCCACAAACGGACGCGCGACCATTTATGAGTCGACAGAAGGCAAGCGATATCTGCGGCTTTCCGATTTGACAACGTCGAACGGGCCCGACGTGCACGTTGTACTGGCACGCGCGGAGGACAAGGCCCTGCAGCAGGAGATCGTCGGGGGCAACCTTGATGGCCTGGAGCTGGGTTCTCTAAAGGGAAACAAAGGCGACCAGAATTACGACTTGCCGACGACGGCGGACTTGAAGTATCAGGCGGTGGTGATTTACTGCGAACGATTCCACGCGATTTTCGGAGTGGCGCGGCTGGAGAAATTCTGAAGCAAAAGGCCGGAACGCGGCCCAGGCGGGCTGCGGCCGTTTTTTGAAATGCGGAACAAGAGCACAGAAGAGACGGAGCTAATCGCTCGGATTGTAGCGGGCGAGAAGGAACTGTTTCACGAGCTGATCCGGCCGTACGAACGAATGGTGTACTTGACGGTGTTTTCGATCGTGAAGAATGAAGCTGACGCGGAAGACGGAGTGCAGGAAGCGGTAATTAGCGCGTATCGGCATCTGGGATCTTTTCGCGCAGAGGCTAAGTTCAGCACGTGGCTGACGACGATAGCCATCAACGAAGGGCGGAAGCGGCTGCGGAAGGCCAAGGACGCCGCCGAGGATTCGATTGACGAACCGACCGACGGGCAGGAAGGCGATTACACTCCCGCACCGTTGACGGATTGGCGGGAGATTCCGCTGGAGGCGCTGGAACGCAAGGAATTGCGCGAGGCGCTGCGCAGGGCGGTCGCCGGGCTTCCCGACATTTATAGACAGGTCTTTACACTGAGAGACCTGGAAGAACTGAATATCGAGGAAACTGCGGAGGCGCTGGGACTGAACCCAGGCGTCGTGAAAGTGCGGTTGCACCGCGCGCGCATCCTGCTCCAGAAACAATTGGTCCCTTTCCTCAAGACCGCGGTACCCGCGCGGAGGAGATTCTTCGGGAGGGCCCTATGAAGCTCGACTGCAAACACGTGTGGGAACGCATTTCGGAATATATCGACGGAAGCGTCGACGCCCAACTGCGCGAAGATATCGAGCGGCACTTGGAACACTGCGAAATTTGTTCGGCGATCCTGGATTCGACTCGAAATATTCTGATCTTGACTGCGGATGACCGTACGTTCGAATTGCCTGTGGGCTACAGCGAGAGGCTGCATGAGAGACTGGCGAAGGAAATAGAGAGTTCCGGGAAGGATTTAAAGAAAGAGTGAGACGAAAAGGAGTAAGCGGAAAGTGTTGGAAGAGTGTAGTCAGTATAGGTTTGAAGAATTGAAGAAGGAGCTGGCGAGAGAGTTTGAAAAGACAAAACAAGTGGCGCACAAACTCATCGACGATTTAACCGTGATCAGAGGATACGCCGAGATCATGGTCATGCGAGGCGATGGGGCCAAACCCAGTGTGAATTTCGGAAGATCCTTGCTCGAGCCAAACAATCCATGAGGATGTTGCAGGATTGTATTGCGAATCTGCAAGAGGTCGGACGTAGATATTCCTAACAGGTGGAAGTCGCGGCCTTGGGAGCAAGTCCTCAGCGGCCGGGGAACAGGATGCGATGAGCGACAAATTCGGCCGCAAGTAGGAAAAGAGTGATTATCGAGAGGGTGAATTGAAGCCACACGGACGCTTTCTTCCGCTTAGACTGAGGCTGCAAACGCCATGCTGCGGCGGGACGTCTCTGCAGTCTCCAGACTTGCCAGAGAACAACAAGATTCAGGAGTGAGCCGGCCAGCGCAAAGATCATCATCGGGATGCGGACTGCGCCGATGTGCACGCGGTCCGCCAGCTTCAGCGCGCCTGAGGCCGCGGTGAAGGCCCCGATTCCTATCAACAGTTCCGGCATCTTTGCGGTTCCGTGAACTCTATCAAGATTTCGGCTTCCACTTCAAAAAGACGGCGGCGAGGGGCGGGAGGGTGAGAACGAGGGAGTGTGAACGACTCTGCGCGGGCTGCTCGGAGGCATCCTGGCCGCCGGCATTGCCAACGTTCGAGCCGCCGTAGTGAGCGGCATCCGTATTGAGGATTTCGCGATAGTAACCCGGCTGTGGGACGCCCAGACGATACCCCTCGCGGACAACCGGCGTCGCGTTAAGCACCACAAGGATCAAATCTTCCGACTTCTTGCCGCGGCGAATAAAGCTGAGCACGCTATTGTCAGCGTCGTTGGCGTCAATCCATTCGAAACCGTGCCAGTCGAATTCAACCTGGTGAAGTGCGGGTTCTGACGCGTAAAGGTGATTCAAATCGCGGATAAGAGTCTGCACACCGCGATGCGAATCCCATTGCAGCAAATGCCAGTCAAGGCTGCGGGCTTCACCCCACTCGTGGCGCTGTGCAAATTCCTGGCCCATAAAGAGAAGTTTCTTTCCTGGATGTGCGTAGTGGTAGCTATACAGCAGGCGCAGATTGGCAAACTGCTGCCACAAATCGCCGGGCATTTTGTGGAGCAGCGAGTTTTTGCCGTGGACAACTTCATCGTGAGAAAAGGGAAGAACGAAATTCTCCGTGAACGCATAGAGCATCGAGAAAGTGATCTTGTTGTGCTCGTATTTACGATGGATCGGATCGTGCGAGAAGTACTTTAGGGTGTCGTTCATCCAGCCCATGTTCCATTTAAAGCTGAAGCCGAGTCCGCCGAGATAGGTCGGACGGGAGACGGCGGGCCATGCTGTGGATTCTTCGGCGATGGTGAGAATACCGGAAAATTTGCCGTGAGCGACTTCGTTCATGCGCTTGAGAAATTCGATGGCCGGGAGATTCTCGCGGCCACCAAATTGATTCGGAACCCACTCGCCGGGTTTTCGCGAGTAGTCGAGATAGAGCATGGAAGCGACGGCATCCACGCGAAGGCCGTCGATGTGATACTTGTCGAGCCAGAAGAGCGCGTTGGAAATCAAATAATTTTGCACTTCGTTGCGGCCGTAGTTGTAGACGAGCGTGCCCCAATCGGGATGCGCGCCCTGGCGCGGGTCGGCGTGCTCGTAGAGGTGGCTGCCGTCAAACTGCGCGAGGCCGTGAGCGTCGCGCGGGAAATGCGCGGGAGTCCAATCGAGAATCACGGCGATGCCGGCCTGGTGGCAGCGGTCGACGAATTCCATAAATTCCGCGGGCGTGCCAAAGCGGCTCGTGGCCGCAAAGTAGCCGAGCGTCTGGTAGCCCCAGGAGCCGTCATAGGGATGCTCCATGATGGGGAGCAGTTCGATGTGGGTGTAGCCGAGTTCCTTAACGTAGGGGATGAGTTGGTCGCCAAGTTCGCGATAGGTGAGCCAGCGATTGTGATCTTCCGGAACGCGGCGCCACGACCCAAGATGGACCTCGTAAATGGAGACGGGGGACTGAAACCAGTTTTTCCCGGAGCGTTGTGAAAGCCAGTCCGCATCATTCCAGCGATGGTTCTCCAGATTGGCGACGATGGAACCGGTGTTTGGGCGCAGCTCGGAGCGAAACGCATAAGGATCGGCTTTGAGCGGAAGCATGTTTCCCGCAGGGCCGATGATTTCAAATTTATAGATGGCGCCTTCGGCAAGCTCGGGAAGAAAAATCTCCCAAATGCCCGACGAACCGCGAGCGCGCATGGGATGGACGCGGCCGTCCCAGCGATTGAAGTCACCAACAACGCTGACGCGCTGGGCGCTAGGGGCCCAAACGGCAAAGTGAACGCCGCGAACGCCTTCGAGGGTGAGGAGATGCGCGCCGAGTTTCTGGTACGTGTCGTAATGGCGTCCCTCGCCCATGAGATACAGATCAAACTCTGTGAGAACACACGGGAAAGCGTAGGGGTCGTAGACTTCGAAAGATTCGCCGTAGTGCGTGCGGCCTTGAATCTTGTACATCGTGGGAGCAGGCGCGGTCGTTTGGCCTGATGCCAGGATGGCTTCGAAAAAGCCCTCGGGACGCAGTTTCGCAGCTTCGACAATTCCGTCAGATGTAGGCGTGGTGTTTTCTGATGCGGGCGATTGCAATGAGATGCGCGCTTTCTCAGCCCAAGGGACGAAGAAGCGCACCGCCCAACCGCCGTCCACCGCGTGTGGCCCGAGAAGACCGAAAGGATCGGAATGACGCCCTGTTAGCAACGCTTCAATCTGAGAATGGAGGCGCGGATCGCGGGGAGCGATCGATTTCGAGTGCGAGGCAGCGGCGCGATGTTCGGGCAACGGCGGAGCCTCCAGTGGCTGACCAACATTCAACGCGCCGCCGGAAGGCAAGATTCAGCAACACAGCGGCCGTCCCTTGAATTCTAGGGGTGTTCGCAAGCAAATGCCAATCATTGGGATCGGTCTAGATCGGTCTTGGCGACCTTGCCGCCCTGCAGCAACAATTCGCCGAGGTGAACGCGTTTTCCCCGCTTTCCAGGAGCACTTGGTTGAGATCGGCCGTGGAGAGATGGCCTCGTTCGCGGAGTACTCCCCTAACCGCCTTTTCTTCATGAAGACACGCTCGTACCCGGATAAGTAGAGGGATCCGGGAATACTTCCCAAGCGGAAGGGGGGATACGGCCAGTTCAAAGTATCACCGTTTTGAGAACTTGGGTACTTGTGCGCGTATTGGTGCGCGTATTGGTGCGTATTGGTGCGTATTGGTATATACGCGGGCAGAGGGCAAGTCTCTGGATCTGGGCTTGAGGAGCAGTTTGTAGAAAGAGGCGGGCAATTCCCGGTGGACCGTCGGTCGAATCGGCATGTCTGTCGCTATTGACCTCAGGTGGAGCTGCAAGTATCATCCGCGCAATTCCAGGCAAAATTGAAGAGTGAGGTTTCGCCATGACGAAGCGAGTGGGCTTGGTTTCTTTTGTGGGAGCGATTGCAGTCTTCTGTGCCGCGGGCTTGGCGCCCGCCCAGCAGCCGCAGATCAGTCCTGATGTGTACAACGAAATGAAATTCCGTTATATCGGGCCAGTGGGAAATCGCGCGACCGCGGTCGCGGGGATCCCCGGCAATCCCAATGTCTATTACCTAGGCGCGGCGTCGGGAGGGATTTTCAAATCCACCGACGGCGGCATCCGCTGGGATCCGATTTTTGACGACCAGCCGGTTTCTTCGATTGGCTCGCTGGCGGTGGCCGCGAGCGACGCGAATATCGTGTGGGCGGGAACCGGTGAGTCGTTTATCCGAAGCCACATTTCCGTCGGCAGCGGGATTTACAAATCTTTGGACGCGGGGAAGACCTGGAAGCTGATGGGGTTGGAAAAGACCGGACGAATCGGGAATGTCGTGATTGACGCGCATAACCCGGACATCGTTCTGGCGTGCGCGCTGGGGCACGCGTACGGCCCACAGCCGGAACGAGGCGTGTTCCGCACCACCGACGGCGGGAAAAACTGGGAAAAAGTTCTGTTCGTCGACGAGAACACCGGTTGCTCCGACATGGGCATGGATCCCAATAATTCGCGTACTTTGTTTGCAGGAATGTGGCAACTGGAAATTCACACCTATGGCCGCCGAAGCGGCGGACCCGGCAGCGGGTTGTTCAAGTCCACGGACGAGGGAGCGACGTGGAAACGTTTGGAGGGTCACGGGCTGCCCCATGCCCCGGTGGGGAGAATTGCCGTCCGCGTGGCGCCGAAAGATTCGAATCGCGTTTACGCGCTGATCGAAACCGGCGATGGCGTACCGATGGACGGCAAGCCCACGCAAAGCGGGCAATTGTGGCGTTCCGATGACGGCGGAGAAAATTGGCAACTGGTCAATTCAGACCGGCAAATTCGCGGGCGCACGCACTATTACACGCGCGAGGAGATTTCCCCCGACAATGAAAACGAAGTTTATTTCTTTACTTCGGCTTTTTCGAGAACCCTCGACGGAGGGCGTACGCTGACGAACATGCCTGCGACTCCGGGTGGAGACAATCACGAAATGTGGATTGATCCCGCCAACGGGGACCGCATGGCGGTGGTGAATGATGGCGGCGTGAGCATCTCCGTCAATCGCGGACATTCCTGGGACCGCATTCAACTGCCTATCGCCCAGATTTATCACGTGACGCTGGACGACCAGATTCCTTACTTCGTGTACGGAAACCGGCAGGACGGTCCATCGTTCCGCGGGCCAAGCAACAGCTTGCAATTTGGCGGCTTCGGAGGCGCACAAATCTCGCGGGGTACGTGGCATCCCGTGGCCGGTAGCGAAAGCGGTTTTGCGACTCCCGATCCTGTGGACAACACCATCATTTGGTCAACCGGAACGGGCGCCGGCAGCGTTGGCGGTTCTGTCGCGCGCTTCGATGAAAAAAATCACCAAGCCAGGGAAGTGGAAGTGTGGCCTGAGACAGTCTCGGGGGCGAGCGCCGCCGAAGTGAAATACCGCTTCAACTGGGAATTTCCCGTGACCATTTCCCCGCATGACCACAACAAGGTTTATGTGGGCAGTCAGTTCGTGCACGTCACCACCGACGGCGGCAATAGTTGGCAAATTATCAGTCCGGACCTGACCCGAAACGACAAGAGCCGGATGCAAATCTCCGGCGGGCTCACGCCGGACAATATCGGCGTGGAATACGCGGGAACCGTGTTTGCGATTGCGGAATCGCCGAAAGAAGCCGGCGTGATCTGGGCAGGGACCAATGACGGCTACGTGCAAATCACGCGTGATGGCGGGAAGAATTGGACCAACGTCACAAAAAACATTCCGAATCTTCCGGATTGGGGAACCGTGAGCAATATCGAAGCCTCCCGCTACGATGCCGGGACTGCTTATATCACCTTGGATTTTCACCAGATGAACAATCGTGATCCGTTCGCCTATAAGACAACGGACTATGGGAAAACGTGGACGGCCATCACCAACGGAATCCCGCACAGCATGCTGAGCTACGCGCATTGCATTCGCGAGGACCCCGCGCGCAAAGGCCAGCTCTACCTTGGAACAGAGAACGGGCTCTACATTTCATTCGACGATGGAAAGAACTGGCAGTCGTTGCAAAGCGGTTTGCCGCACGCTCCCGTCTATTGGATCGCCGTGCAGGAGCGCTTCCACGACCTCGCGCTGGCGACGTACGGGCGCGGATTCTGGATCCTGGACGACATCACGGCGCTCGAGCAGGTGACGTCGGAAATCCTGGCCACCAATGCGCATTTATTCGCTCCGCGCGATGTGTACCGCTTTCGGCCCGTCGCGCAGCCCGCGGCCGTTTCCTATGACCCGACGGCGGGGCACAATCCGCCTTACGGCGCGCCCATTAATTTCTATTTGAAGTCGAAGCTGGGCGAAAAAGACCGCGTGCGATTGACGATCAGCGACGCTAGCGGAAAAACTGTGCGCGAAATCGAATGCCACGCGGCAAAAGAGGAAGGCGCTCGAAGGCCCGTGGGCCGAGGCGGCCCAGGCGGAGGCGGCGGTGAAGAAGGCGAGGGCGGTCCGCCGTGCGAAGTGAAGCCGGGCATCAACCGCGTCTGGTGGAACCTCGAATCCGAACCTGGCACGGAGGTTAAATTAAGAACCAGTCCTCTGTATGCCCCGGACGTGAAGATGGGACCGGAAGGTTGGCGGCCGGCTCCCGACGCGGGCCGCATTTCTCTTCTCGAGCCGCCTGGAACTTACACGGTGACGCTCACGGTGGGCGAAGAAAAGTTCACTCAGAAACTCAAAGTCCTGAAGGACCCGCATTCCGGTGGGACGGAGAGCGACATCCAGACGCAGATGCAATTCCTCACCGGCTTGCGCGACGAAATGAATGCCATTGCCACGAGTGTGAATCCGATTGAATCGATTCGCGCGCAGCTTGCCGCACTCGAGAAAGAACTGGGGACCGATGATACCGGCAAAGCCATTCGTAAAGCGGTCGATGAATTGGCGGAAAAGCTGACAAGCTTGGAGGAAAAAATCCTGCAGCTCAAGCTGACCGGAAAGGGGCAGGACTCCACGCGGTGGCCGCCGATGCTGGCGGCCAAAATCGCCTACCTTGCCGAAGAAACGGGCAGCTCTGATTTCTCGCCGACGACCCAGCAAGTGGCGGTTGGAGAAGAACTCAAAAAGCAGGGCAACCAATTTCAGCAGGAGTATCTGCAAATTCTGGCCAAAGACGTGACTCCGTTCAATGCCATGCTGCGGGAGAAGAACATTCCGAATATCATCGTCAAGATGCCGTGAGGGATGCTCTTTCAGATTTTGAGAGAAACCGGGAAGGACAAAACCGTGCGAATTGTTCGCGGATGGATATTCGTTTTTCTCGCTGGTGCGATGTTGACGGGAAATAGTTACGGGCAAGACCGCAGCCAGACGCGCTCCATGGTGATTTCGCGCAATGGGATTGTCGCTGCGGAATCGCCGTTGGCGGCGCAGGCAGGCGTACATATTCTCGAACACGGCGGCAATGCCGTGGATGCGGCCATTGCCACGAACGCCATGATGGGCGTGGTCGAGCCGATGATGAACGGCATTGGCGGAGATTTATTCGCCATCGTGTATGACGCCAAGGCCAACAAGCTCTACGGACTAAACGCCAGTGGCTGGGCGCCAAAGGGGTTGACCATCGAGTATTTGCAGAAGCAGGGAATTCGCAGCATGCCGCAACAAGGAGTGAATGCCATCACCGTGCCGGGAGTGGTGGATGGTTGGCAGAAGCTAGCCGACAAGTTTGGGCGCAAGAAATTGGCGGAAGATTTGGCCGCAGCCATTCGAACGGCGCAGGACGGATTTCCCGTGCCCGAATGGACCGCGGCGTATTGGGCGGCGTCCGCCGATTACCTGCGCATGGACGACGCGGCAACGAAGACGTATCTGCCAGGTGACCATGCGCCCAAAGTGGGGGAAGTGTTTCGCAATCCTGATTTGGCATGGTCCCTCGAGCAGATCGCGCAGCACGGAAGGGACGCGTTCTATAAAAGCGAGATTGCGACAAAGATTTTGGAATCGATGAAGCGGCACGGCGGGCCGATGGTGGAGGCGGACCTTGCGGATTTCTCCAGCGAATTCGTCGAGCCCATTTCGACGACGTATCGTGACTGGACGGTCTACGAGTTGCCGCCCAACGTGCAGGGCCTCGCAGCCCTGGAGATGCTCAACATCATGGAGACGTTTCCTCTGGGGCAGAAAGATTGGGGATTCGGTTCGACCAACGCCCTGCATGCCATGATCGAGGCAAAAAAACTGGCGTATTCGGATTTGCTGAAATACATCGGCGACCCACGAAAGCAGAAACTGCCGGTGGGTACGCTGCTTTCGAAAGAGTGGGCCGCACAGCGCGCGAAGCAAATCGATGCCGACCACGCGAACTGCGACGTTGCCGCCGGAGAAATACCGGCCGGGAACGACACCACGTATTTGAGCGTAGTGGACCGTGAAGGGAACATGGTGTCGCTGATTCAGAGCAATTACGAGTCGTTTGGATCGGGCGTCGTGGCAGCGGGCACAGGTTTTGCGTTGCACGATCGTGGCGGCCTTTTCTCGCTGGACCCCGCATCGCCAAATGCCCTGGCGGGAAGAAGGCGGCCCCTGCATACGATTATCCCGGCGTTCGCACAGAAGGGCGACACGCGCGTGGCGTTCGGAATTATGGGCGGTTGGAACCAATCGCAGGCGCACGCGCAATTCATGGCCAATCTGGCGGACTTCAAGATGAACATTCAGGCAGCGATGGAAGCACCGCGATTCACCAAACGTTCGTTCAGTGGTTGCGACGTGACGATGGAAAACCGGGTTGCACAAAAGGTGCGCGACGAACTGACCGCCAGGGGGCACAAGATCGAATTGAAAGGAATGTTTACAAGCGGGGTGGGCGGCGGACAGGCGGTGATGCGCGACTTCGCCACAGGCGTTAACTACGGCGCGTCCGACCCTCGCAAAGACGGCCAGGCAGTGGCGGAATTGCCATAGCTGTGAAATCCCTTGCGAAAGATCCCGGTCGCAGGGCGTCAGGCTTGCGCAAGAGAGTTCCCTCGGTGAGCTTCCAAGAGGAAGATTGCTGCCATTCAGGGTCTCGTTGCCTGGCGCCATGGCGAAATATCGTGCTGATAATAAATGACTTAGCTCAGCTATCCTTGGTGGCAGAATTGCACCTGTCCTTTCGACCAGGGTGCGCCGCCCGCAGCCGAGCGACCTGGACGTGGAGATTCCCATGGGACCCGTTCGAGTCGCACCGGGCCTTCTGCGCCTTCTGCCGCTTGCCGCTCTTTTGCTTGTTCTGACTCCTGCAAGTCCCGCGCAAACCGCGAGCGTTTCCGGCCGCTACCAGTGCACGCAAGCCAAAATGAAGGGCAAAGTCATTGCCTGCAACGCCGCGCCGCTGATCTTGAAGAATGACGGGCACTTCGAATTGCGCGGCTGGGAAGGAAGCTATCTTGTCAATGGACAGTGGGTGGAACTGTCGGATTCCCTGATCAAGACGCGCGCGAAAATCGAGCCCGGGCACAAAATCGTGCTGCGCTACTTCGGGAAGCACGGGTTCGTGGACATGACCTATGAGCGCCGCGTAGTAGAGCTCGGAAAAACGGCGCTGAGCTGACCGGCGATGGAAATCAGCTTGAATTCTGTTTTGTTCGAAGAGCTCAAGGACAAGCCAGACGGCGGAGCCGAGGCCCGCATCGTGATTATTCGCGAAAGCCGGAATCCGGATTCCGCGATTGGCGATGCCGCGTCAGACTTCTTTTCACCCGAGTAAACTTTCCTGTCTGACTCCAAGAAGAGTTCTTCAGTTTGTTGGTGCGTGCCAGCCGCGGCCGCGAAGCACCTTGCCCGCGGTCACGCCGGTGACTTTGCCGTGATCATATTCCACTTGCCCATTCACGATGGTGAAGTCGATACCCTCGGACAACTGATCGGGCTTCACAAACGTGGCGTGATCGACGATCGTTGCCGGATCAAAGATGGTGATGTCCGCGAAGTAGCCGGGCTTCAGAAGTCCGCGGCCTTCGAGGTGTTCCCGTTGCGCGGGTAGCGAAGTGATTTTGCGGATGGCGGCCTCGAGAGGCAGAAGATGACCGTCGCGAACATAATGCCCGAGAAAGCGCGGCATGGAGCCCATGGTGCGGGGATGCGCATGCGCTTCGTAAGTAGGGCCGTCGAGTGACATTTCGTTGGCATCCAGGCCAATGCTCGTCCAGGGCTGGCTGAGCCCCGTGCGCAAATCTTCTTCGCTGGCCATGAAATAAATCGCTCCCGTCTCCGCGGAGTCGGCGAGCACGAGATCCATCAGCGTGTCTTCCGACGTTTTCTTCCAAACTTTTGCCACATCGTCGACCGTTTTCCCTTCGAACTGTTTCAATTCGGGTTTTTCCACGGAGGAAATCAGCACGCCGGCACCGCCGCCGCAATCATAAAAAAGGTTTTCCCAGTCGGGATGATCTCCGGCCAGTTCCTTTTTGATACGTGCGCGAACGGCGGGATCTTTCAGGCGTTCGAGTAACTTCTGAACGCCGCCATCCGCGACCCACGGCGGAAGGGCGGAGGCAAGCGCCGTCGCGCCAGCGGGATAAGGATACATGTCGGCGGCAATATCCAGCCCGGAATCGCGCGCATTTTGAATCGTAGCCGCGACATTCTTCATGCTGCCCCAGCGCGGCTTCCCGCTTACCTTCAAGTGAAAAACTTCCACGGGAAGATTCGCCTCGCGGCCAATTCGAATGGCCTCCGCGAGCGCAGCCATTTCCGAAGCGCCTTCGCTGCGCATGTGTGTGGCATAGAGACCGCCGTATTTGGACGCGACCTGGGCGAGTGCGATGAGCTCATCGGTCTTTGCATAAATATTTGGCGGGTAAATCAGCGCGCTGGAAACGCCCAACGCACCATCTTTCATGGCCTGCTCGACGAGCGCTTTCATCTGCTCAAGTTCGGCGGGCGTGGGTGCGCGGTCGTCGTCGCCAATGACCGCTTCACGGACCTGCGCCGAGCCGACGTATGTGCCGATGTTGAGAGGCGTTCCTTGTTTTTCCAGACGCTTGAAGTAACCGTCCAGCGTGGTCCAGTCGACGGTGAGTTTGTAATGATCTAAAAATGGCTTCATCGGCGCGATGGTTTTTTCACTTTGCGGCGCGATGGAACCACCCTCGCCCGTGATTTCCGTCGTGATTCCCTGAGAAAGTTTGCTGAGCGAGCGATTGTCGAGCAGCAAAGAGACTTCCGACTGGCCCAGCATGTCAATGAATCCTGGCGCGACGATGCGGCCCTGCGCATCGATTTCGCGTTTGGCGTGCGCATCGTGCAAGTCGCCCACCGCTGCGATTCTGTCGCCGCTGACCGCAACGTCCCCGGCGAACCACGGATTGCCTGCGCCGTCGACGATGTGGCCGTTGCGAATGAGGAGATCGTAAGCTGCGTCGGCGCTGGCAGAGCCACTGAGGTCGGCGTCATACGCGGCAGCGGCAATCTCTCCGAGCGCCTGGCCCGCAACCGTCTGCGCCGCTTCCATATCGGGAGGAAGCGTAACGTGATTGACGTAAGCTGCGAACGCCAGCTTCTGGTCGTCTTTGGTAATCACATAGCCGACCAGGCCCTTGCCGTTGAGCATCAATTTGCTGTTGAGCTTGTCTTCCGAGCCGAACGTCCCCGTTTTTGCGAACACATGGCCTGCGCCCACCGAATTAGTCTGAATTTTTGCGAGCGTCCCGTCTTTGCCGAGGATGGGGAGCGCTTTGAAAAAAACCTCATAATCGGGCCGCGTACTCCAATACGTTAGGTAATGCACCATGAAGTCGGGGCTGAAGAGGTCGGCCCAATCTCCGCCAGCGCCATCCCCTTGGCCGGCGCCGGAAAGGTCGAGCTTCACAGCCTGCAAAAAGTCGTGCTCGACATGGAATCCCGCATCGAGCGGATTCTTCGTGTCTTTTGCCACGAGAGCGCCGAGCAGATACGGACCCATTCCCGCATGCAGATTTTGGCTGACCTTCAGCGTGACCTTGATTTCTTCGGAGAGCGGAGGAGAAACGTGCTCAGCAACTTGGTTTTCCGCAGTATAGAAACGCGTCAAGGGCACAAATTCGGCGGGCGCGGGACCGGATGGAGACTTTACCTCAACGTCCGCGGCCACCAGCGCTTCGCGAAAAACCGTTTCGGCAAACTTTGTGGGTGAAGGCACAGCCACTGTCGCAGGTTGTGGCTTGAAGCCCACCGGGAGGCTTCCCGACAGCGTCACGATGATGGAGCCATCCGCGTTCGCCGCAAACTCCGGAGAATCGAACAAAGGCTTGGCTCCGGCCGCCGAAGTCATCACATGATTGACAAATTTGATGTAAGAGGTCTGAGGCGAAGTTGTGATCGAAACGGGATCTCCCTCTTTCGCGCCGGGCGTGCCAATGAGATCGATCACGTTGTCGTTGATCATGATGGAGGACATCACCACGTTCGTGCCGCCTTCGCGCGGCCCATCAGGGAAGAGGCTCGCGTCAATCAACACGCGGCCTTGAATTTTGTGAATGCCCTTAACGGCGACGTCTTTCGCAAGCTGCTTGATGACCGCCAGAGGATCCCCCGGCAACGCCGGGCCTCCGTACGAGTGATCTTCATCAACGAAAGCCAGCGTGCCGTCCGGCTGGATGCGATTCGAAAGATTGGGATCGCCGCTGGCCACAAGAATCAAGTCGCCCTTGAGCGTGCCGTGCTTATCGATAGGGCCAGTGCGGTAAACGCGCGTGTGGAAGCGGTAGTCTGCGCCAAGTTTCGCGAGGACCGTGCCCTCGGTAAGAGTCTTCGTCGTCGAAGCGGGGACAAAAAGTTTGTCGCCGTTGAGCGCATAGACAACTTTGCCGGTATCGAGCGAATAAAACTCGATGCCGAAGTTGGCGTGCGCGAATTCCGGGCGGCTCACGATCTTCTGGATGCGCTGCGCGAGCGAGTTTTCCGATTGAGCGCGAGCTGGGCCGGCCTGGAGTGCGAAGAAAAACAGAAGCAACACGGCGAAAGTGCTGAGCGTACCGCGTGTTTTGTTGTTCAAAAGAAAGTCCTCCTCAAACGAATCCGGCAGCGCGGCTAATGCACCGCGCCGGCGACAGAGTCCAAACCTAGCTTTTCGAAAGGAACATTCAATATCGGGTATTCCTTCCAATCTTTGTAATCGAAGTGCCACCACTCGGCTTCATATACCGTAAAGCCCTCGGATTCCATGGCCCGCCGCAGCAAATCGCGGTGCCAGCGCTGCAGCGAAGTGCCGCCGGGATAGTCCGGAAATGAGCGCGGCGACATTTCGTCATACGTGCCGGGCATCTCGATGGGCTTTCCTGTGGCCAAGTCGTAGAGCGTGAGATCGACGGCACAGCCGCGGTTGTGGCGCGAGCCTTGTGCGGGATCCGCAACGAAGATTTTTCCCTCCGGCGGCGTGGCATCCCAGAAGATCTTTGTCACATACCAGGGGCGATACGCGTCGTGGATGAGCAAGCCGTAACCGAGCGGTTTCAACTTTTGCTGCACACGCAAAAGCGCCTCCGCCGCGGGCCGCTGGAGAAATGCGCGCGCCTGGGAATAAACCGGCGTGCCGAGAAAATCGTTTGCAGAGGCGTAGCGAATATCCAGATGAATCTTTGGATCGAGCGGAGCCAGTTCCACAAGATCCGGCTTGCGAAAACTCCGTGTTTCTTTCGGCGGCGTTGCCGCAAGCGCTTCGACACGCAGTTCGTCGATCGGTCGTACGACGTTAATATGCGCCGGTTGAGATGTGCCTGTATCCAGAGGGCGCTTCCCGATTGTGACGTTACCCACGATTAGCACGGGGCTGCTGCCGGGGGAATCGATACCTAGCATGAGGGCTTGCCCGCCTTCCATCGTTTTCGGCGGCGCTGAGGGAGACGAAAGTCTTGCACGAGTTATGTAACCGGCGTCGCGAGCGTCCCCGTGCCGCTCCGAGATCCAGATAAATCCATCTTTCTCGCTGAGTACGTAGACCACCCCCACGACATTGGGGTCAAAGTGGGTATATTCACCGATCCAGAGTTTCCAGCTGTCTGGAATGTCGGAAGGCTGGGGTTCCGAAAGAAGCGTGGCAGGTGATTGCGCGTGCGCTGCACCCGCGAACGGCAAAAGAATCGCCAGCGCCAGAACTGAGATTCTCTTCAGCAATGGCCGCAGTTCAGGGCCCACCCCAGGTTTCCCCTTCGTCTCACGCATTAGTGTTGGTTCGCGTCGGTCGCGCGTGCGAGGACAAGAAAAGTCGCACGAACGCTTCAAGGATTGTACCAGCGGAACCCCTTGCGTTGTTCTTCGGCGATTTCTTTCACAATCGCCAGCGTTTGTGAGCGGTGATATTGTCCCACGGCCGCGAGCAGGGAATTGAGCAGTGCGATCGGCGCAACATACGAAGCCCCGAAAGACGTCGATTCGACGGACGCCAAAAAAATCTCGTTGCACTCGCGCGCCAGCGGAGAAAGATATGTGTCCGCGATGCCCACGCAATACGCGCCATTCGCGCGGGCCTGCTCGGCGCCCTCGACGGTTTGCCGCAGCCCGCGCCGAAAACTAATCGCGATCACCAGGTCCTGCTTGTTGACGGAGCGCACCAGGTGCAGAATCCTGCCCGCGGACGTCGCCGCAAAAATCGGCAGCCCCAGCAGGCTGATTTGATATTCCAGGTAACCCGCGAGATGTGCCGCCAAATCGGCGGCAAGGATGACGATGCGCCGCGCTTCGTGGAACCGCTTCGCCAGCGCCACCAGCCGCTGCGCGTCGAGGCTGTTCTTGAGCCCCTGAAGATTTTTAAAATCCTGTTCAAGCGACTCGACGACGTGAGCCGGCACGCTGGGGTCACGCCCGCCCGACTGCATGGTGTCGAGCGAAGTGGCGAAGGCCAGGGAAAGTTCGTGGAGGTGCCGCTGAAATTCGCGGTAACTGCCGAAGCCGAGTCCGCGAACGATGCGCACGATGGTCGCCGGATCGGTGTGCAACCGCTTGGCCATCGCCCGCACGCTGAGCAACACGTATTCGCGCGGGTGCTCGAGGATCGGGCGAATGATTTCCTGCCGCTTGACGCTCAGCTGCTCGATGCGTTCGCCCAAGTGCATCGAAGCTGATGGGGATGGGCGACTATTGCGTTTCATCAGGCGAGAGGATTGCCCAAAGTCCTACCTTGTGTCAACCAATTGCTCTGGTATGCTCTGGCGGCGCAACGGTTTTCTGCTGAATCGTTTAACCATTATTTTTTCGTGGCGGCGGCTTTAATCTCCAGCCCCGGCGCGACGACCGGCTGAAGGAAAGGCATCATCGCGCGAAGCTTGGGTCCGAGTTGCTCGATTTGATGTTGCTGCTCGCGCTGACGCGTGGCCAGAAAGTTGGGGCAGCCCTTTTCGTTTTCTTCAATCCACTTCTTGGCGAAGCTGCCATCGCGAATTTCCGCCAGAATCTTGCGCATCTCCTCGCGAGTTTGTTTTGTCACAACTCGCGGCCCGGAAACATAATCGCCCTGCTCGGCGGTGTCGCTGACTGAATAGCGCATATAGCTGAGCCCGCCGCGGTAAATCAGGTCCACAATCAGTTTCAGTTCGTGCATGCACTCGAAGTACGCAACTTCCGGCTGATAGCCCGCTGCGACAAGCGTCTCGAAGCCCGCTTTGATCAATTCGCTGACGCCGCCGCAAAGCACCGCCTGCTCGCCAAAGAGGTCTGTCTCGGTTTCCTCAGTGAACGTCGTTTCCAAAACGCCGGCCCGCGTGCAACCCAGTCCTTTCGCGTAAGCGAGCGCCAATGCCTTGGCGCTTCCGCTCGCATCCTGTTCCACGGCAAGCAACGCAGGCGTGCCGCCGCCTTCGGTGAAAACTTCTCGCACACGATGACCGGGCGCCTTAGGAGCAATCATGGAAACATCGACGGTCTTTGGCGGCTTGATCGCGTCAAAGCGAATGTTGAAGCCGTGCGCGAACATCAGCGTCTTGCCCGCTTTGAGATTCGGCTCGATCGCGTCGCGATAAAGCTTCGGCTGCTTGGTGTCCGGCGCCAGAATCATGATGACGTCCGCCCACGCCGCAGCCTGCGCGGGCGTGTTGACCGTTAGCCCTTCTTTTTCGGCTTTCGCACGCGAAGCACTGGTTTCCGGCAGGCCGACGCGCACGGTAACGCCACTGTCGCGCAGGTTGAGCGAGTGTGCATGCCCCTGCGAGCCGTAGCCGATGATGGCCACCTTCTTCGCCTGGATGAGTGCAAGATTCGCGGAGTCGTCGTAGTACAGATTAGCCATGGGTTCCTCTCGGTGGCCGGCACGCGGCCGAATGTGTGATCCTCATGCGCGGAATTGTTTAGGGACGCCCGCACCCGCGTCCAAATTCTGAAGCTTTCTTCTAGAGCTAAATCACTTACTTCACGCCAGAACCTGCGGATTCGAGCGCCGAACTCTCGACCTCCAGCAACGGTGGGCGCAACAAATCGTTGCCGCGGGTCATGGAAATGCGCCCGGTGCGCGCCATCTCCAGCACGCCGAAGGGACGAAGCACTTCGAGCAGGCCATCGATTTTGTCCACCGTGCCCGACACTTCGATAATCAGTGATTCGGGAGCCACGTCCACCACGCGCGCGCGAAACACTTTAATCAACTCCATCAGGTGCGGCCGGTTCTGCTGATCGGCCGCCACTTTGATCAACGCCAGGTCGCGTTCGAGCAGGGCACGGCTGGAAATATTTTCGGCCAGAAGCACATCCACGAGTTTCTCGAGGCTTGCTTCCAGGCGATGCGCTCCGCGTTCATCGGTATGCGCAACGATGGTCATGCGCGCGATCTCTTCGTTTTCCGTTGGTCCAACGGTAAGCGAGTCGATGTTGATCGCCAGGCGCCGCGCGAGTGAGGAGACGCGATTCAGCACGCCCGGTTTGTTTTCGACGTAGGCAACGAGTGTTTGCATGCTCTCCTCTTTCTTCATGCGTCCGAAGCGGTTTCCACCAGCGGATTGTGCGGCCGGCGAATCATGTCGTGGAGCGACGCGCCCGCAGCAACCATCGGGAAAACGGAATCTTCCTGCTCCACGCGGAAATCGAGCAAAACCGTTTCTCCGGCCTCCCGCGCCCCGCGAATTCCCGGAGTCACCTCCGTGCGTTTGGTGATGCGCTCGGCGCGGATGCCGAATGCGTTGGCCAGCGCGACAAAATCGGGTGCCACCAAAGGTGTGGCCACATAGCGCTTGTCGTAAAAGAATTCCTGCCACTGGCGCACCATGCCGAGATAGCCGTTGTTGATGATAGCGATCTTCACGTTGATTTTTTCCTGGACGATGGTGGCCAGTTCGCTCATGGTCATCTGGAATCCGCCGTCCCCAACGACTACCCAGACTTCCGAGTCGGGCTTCGCGAATTTTGCGCCGATGCCTGCGGGGAGCGCGAAGCCCATCGTGCCGAGCCCACCGGAAGTAATCAGCGTGCGCGGGCGATCGTGATGGTAATACTGCGCTTCCCACATTTGGTGCTGGCCCACGTCGGTCACCACGATGGCCTCGCCGCGCGTTTCCTTCCAGAGATCGTTGATGACGTGCGCGGCATAGAGATGGCCGGTGTCGGGCAAGCTCTGGATGTCGCGCACTGCGGAGTCGCCCTTCAATTCATTAATGTAGCGGATCCAGGCGCTGCGATCCCGCGTTTCGATGTGCGGAATAAGGTTCTCGATCATTTCGCGCGCGTCACCGATGAGCGCCGCATCCACTTTCACGTTCTTGTTGATTTCGGCGCGGTCAATTTCGATGTGAATCTTGCGTGCGTTCTTCGCGTAAGTGCGAAGGTCGCCCGTGACGCGGTCATCGAAGCGCATCCCCACAGCGATGAGCAAGTCGGCTTCTTGAATCGCGTTGTTCACCCACGCTTCGCCGTGCATGCCCATCATGCCGAGGTTGAGCGGATCTTTGGCGGGGAAGCCGCCGATGCCGAGTAGCGTCATCGCGACCGGGAAATTCCCCACGCGGACAAACTTTTCAAACGCTTCCATCGCGTTGGAAAGCATGATTCCCCGGCCAGCCAGAATCACTGGGCGCTTGGCGGTGTTCAACAATTCCACGGCGCGGTCAAACTCTGCCTGATCGTGATTGTTGCGGATGCGCTTTGGCGGAAGTTTCGGCGCGCAAGCGTCCCAATCAAATTGCGTGGTGGCCTGCTGCGCGTCTTTGGTGATGTCCACCAGTACTGGACCGGGGCGCCCGCCCCTGGCGATGACAAACGCCTCGCGAATCGTTCGCGCAACATCCCCGGCTTGCGTGACCACCACGTTGTGTTTGGTGATGGGCATGGTGATGCCGGTGATGTCGATTTCCTGGAACGCGTCGGAGCCCAGAACTTTGCTGCTCACTTGGCCCGTGATGCAGACCACTGGCGAAGAATCCATCATGGCCGTGGCAATGCCCGTCACCATATTGGTTGCGCCGGGGCCCGACGTGGCCATGGCCACGCCGACACCGCCGCTGGCGCGCGCGTAACCATCGGCCATGTGTGTTGCGCCTTGCTCGTGGCGCACCAGGACGTGATGGAGTTTTGATTTACCGAGCGCGTCATAAACGGGAAGAATCGCGCCGCCGGGATAACCAAAGATTTCGCGCACGCCAAGACGCGTGAGCGTCTCGCAAAGTATTTCTGCACCGGTTAACTTCATGGGGTCCTCGCATTTCGTAGAGGCTGAGCCGATGCCGTAAGAGAGGCGGGCAACGATGTCACTGCGCCAAGAGAGGATGAAGAAACCAGCAGCGCGTACTTGGCCATCACGCCGTTCGAGAATCGTGGAGCCGGCGGCTTCCACAAAGCCATGCGCTTCTGAATTTCCGCAGCCGTAAGCCCCACGTTCAACTGGCGATTGGGAATGTCGAACGTGATTGTGTCTCCGTCAGCGATGGCTGCAATCGGGCCGCCATTCACCGCTTCGGGCGCAACATGTCCCGCCATTAGTCCGTGCGTGGCGCCGGAGAAGCGCCCATCCGTCAAGAGCGCCACCGAATCGCCCAGCCCTTCGCCCACCAGCGCGGCCGTGACGGCAAGCATTTCACGCATGCCGGGGCCGCCCTTCGGTCCTTCGTAGCGAATGACCACGACGTCGCCCGCTTTGATCGCGCCCTTTTCAACTGCTGCGAACGCAGCTTCTTCGTTGTCAAAAACGCGCGCGGGGCCGCTGAAATTCTGAAGATTGTGTCCGGCGACTTTGATGACGCAGCCTTCCGGCGCGAGATTTCCTTTCAGGATGACCAACCCGCCCGTGGGTTTGAGAGGAGCGTCGAGTTTGCGAACCACTTCTTGCTTCGGCGTTTCCTTCGCGGCGTTGGCTTCTTCGCCGAGCGTGCGGCCGGAGACGGTGAGGCAATCGCCGCGGAGAAGTCCCGCTTCCAAGAGGCGCTTCGCAACCAGCGCGGTGCCGCCTGCCGCATACAGATCGGTGGCCACGAACTTTCCACCCGGCTTCAGATCGGCAAGAATCGGAACGCGCGCACTGATGCGGTCGAAATCGTCGATGGAAAGAGGAATTGTCGCTTCGTTCGCGATCGCCAGCAAATGCAAGACAGAATTGGTGGAACCGCCTGTGGCCGCAACGCCTGCAATGGCGTTTTCGATGGCAGATTTCGTGATGATCTTCGATGGCGTCACATTTGTGCGAAGAAGGTCGAGAACCAACTCGCCCGCGCGGTGCCCTGCTGCCGCTTTCGCAGAATCCGTTGCGGGAACGCTCGAAAGTCCCATAGGGGCGATGCCCAGGAATTCACAAACCAACGCCATGGTGTTCGCGGTGAATTGCCCTCCGCAAGCGCCGGCTCCCGGACAAGCGGAAACCTCCAGTGATTTGAGCTGGGCGTCGCTCATGCTGCCGCGGGCGTGCGCGCCAATCGCTTCGTAAACATCCTGAATGGTGACCGCGTGGCCTTCGAATTTACCCGGCGCGATGGACCCGCCATACAAAACGAGACCGGGAATATTCAGGCGCGCCAGCGACATAATGCCGGCGGGAATGGTTTTGTCGCAGCCAACGAGAACGACAAGCGCATCGAACAAATTGCCGCGCGTCACCAATTCAATCGAATCGGTGATGACTTCGCGGCTCACCAGTGAAGCGCGCATGCCTTCGGTGCCCATGGTGATGCCGTCGGAGATGGAAACGGTGTTGAACTCGAGCGGCGTGCCGCCTGCATCGCGAATTCCTTTCTTGACGTGTTCTGCTAGTTCGCGGAGATGATAGTTGCACGGGCCAATTTCGATCCAGGTATTCGCGACGCCGATGAGCGGTTTCTGAAAATCGTCGTCTGTAAGTCCGCAAGCGCGCAGCATGGCGCGCGCTCCGGCGCGATGGGCTCCGTCAATGAGTGCATGGCTTCGAGGTTTGAGCTGTGAGTCGGTCACTTGCTAACTCCTCCGCTGCTGCGAAAACGGCGTCGATTCCTAGGAAGCAAGTCACAAAAAACTAAAGCCATCACCCGGGTCTGGATGATGGCCGAATTCTTGTGGTTCGCTTTGGCTTAGGCCGCCATCATCCGCTGGTGCGTCCTCCTACGAGGACAAAGCCAATTCCTACAATTACGAGGGGTACTCGGCCGCTCTGAAAAACGGCGTGGCCGCCCCGCGCAATGGTGATGGCGATGCTTCGCATATCGCCATGAAGAGTATCAGGATGAGGGCGGAGAGTCAATCAGTCAAATTAATAGTTATGTTGAATCAAATAAAAGCAAATTATGATTGGTTGCCGTTGGGCGGCGCCGAAATACAGCTGGCGGAATGTCACGGAGATGTCATTTTTCAAGGCCGCAAAGCATCTTTGCGCGTTTCCCTACATCTAACCGGACAAGGCTCTGCACCAGGTCTCATTTGGGTGGGAGGAAATTCATGAGGCACGCGACTGGTGTGCTGGTCATTGGCGGCGGACCAGCGGGGTTGGCGGCGGCCATTGCTGCGCGAAGGAAGAGTTTTTCAGTAATCGTTGCCGATGGCGCGAAGCCGCCGATCGACAAAGCGTGCGGCGAAGGGCTCCTGCCCGGCACGCTTGCGGCGCTTCGCGAACTTGGCATCAACATACAAGCCGGCGACGGGCAGATTTTTCGGCGCATGCGCTTTATCGATGGCCGAACTGCGGCGACAGCAGAATTCCCCGGCGAAGGCGGCGTGGGTGTGCGGCGAACTGTTCTGCATCAGAAAATGGTCGAGCGCGCGGAAGAATGCGGCGTCGAGCTGCAGTGGAACACACCTGTGACCGGCATCACACAAGATGGCGCCATCGTGGGAGGAAACTCGATTCAGGCAAAGTGGATCGTCGGCGCGGACGGAGTCCATTCGCGCGTCCGGCGCTGGAGCGGCTTGGATGCCGGAGTGCATCGCGAAGTTCGTTTTGCGCAAAGACGACATTATCAAGTGCAGCTTTTGACGGACTCCGTGGAAGTTTATTGGGGACGAAAAGTCCAGGCGTACGTGACGCCGCTTGCGAACGAAGAGACTTGCGTTGTGCTGATCTCACGCGATCCGGCGATGCGTTTTGAAGAGGCGCTGCGGGAATTTCCGGTGCTTGCCGACAGTCTACAAAATGCGGAGCTGGGCAGCGTGCAGCGAGGTACGGTGACAGCAACCCGTAAGTTCGACCGCGTGTATCGCGGAAACGTCGCGCTCGTGGGAGATGCCTCCGGAAGCGTGGACGCGATTACCGGGGAAGGCCTGGGTCTGAGTTTTCGCCAGGCCTTGGCGCTTGCTGATGGATTGGAAACGGGAGAACTCGAGAAGTACCAGGCGGCCCGTCGGCGGCTCGCACGACGGCCTCACCTCATGGCGCGGCTGCTTCTCTTGCTCGATCGGTGCGCCCCGTTGAGGAAACGCGTTCTGAGGAGCTTGGCAAGCGATGAGGACTTGTTTACACGCATGCTGACGGCGCACGTGAATGAAACTTCTCCAGGCTTTCTTGCGGAGACCAGCGCGCGCTTGGGGTGGCGGGTCATTACCGCGCAATGATTACCGCGTAAGGCTCATTACATCGTAAAGGGAAAGGTGAATTGTGAGACTGTTTCAAACCCGGCTGAGACCAGTCCTGTATTTGTGCGCGGTCTTGCTTGTGGCCTTGCCCGTGCTGATTGCGTTGCCGCAGCATGCGGCGCCTCAGGCCGGCATTGGTCCGCTGGTCTTCGCGGTCGATCCTGCGCAAAGCACCGTGCACTGGACGCTCGGGAGTTCGCTTCACACGGTGCACGGAACGTTTGCATTGAAGCGCGGCCGCCTACAGGTCCATCCCGTAACGGGGAAGGCCAGCGGCGAAATCGTTGTGGACGCCGCCAGCGGACAGAGCGGCAACGACGGGCGCGACAAGAAAATGCATAAAGACGTGCTTGAGAGCGGACGATTGGGAGAAATTATTTTTCGGCCGGATAGCATTACCGGAAAACTCGAAACCCAGGGAAAATCAACGATACAAGTTCACGGGCTTTTTTTACTGCATGGCAGCGAGCACGAATTAACCGTTCCGGTGGAAGCAAATCTCGCTGGCGATCATTGGAGCGGTAGCGCAAAGTTCCGCATTCCTTTTATCGAATGGGGGCTGAAGAATCCCGGCAACTGGCTGCTCAAAGTGGAGCACTCCGTCAACGTCGAGTTGGAGCTGAAAGGCACGATTCAAGCGCAAGCCGCGCAGTAGCTGGATTCTCACATTTTCCAAATTTCTTCAAAGCAAATCCAGATAGAAACTGTCAAGGGCGTCTTGAAGGCAATGGGGAGCCTTAGGTGAGCTGAGAGGACCTGGGAAACCTGGTGTCGACGGTCACGAAGTGCTCCGCGAAAGCTGTTGTATGATTTCGGGCTGTGAACATGGTCCTGAATGAAGTGGAATGCCGGGTACTGGGAGCGCTCGTCGAGAAGGAAGCCGCCACGCCGGAATACTACCCGCTTTCGCTGAACGCGCTGGTCAATGCCTGCAACCAGAAGTCGAATCGCGACCCGGTAATGAACCTGGATGAGGCGGCGGTGCGGGAAGCGCTGCATTCTTTGGAGGGGCAATCGCTGGTCAGGTCGGTCAGCCCAGCGGACACGCGGGTGACCAAATACGAGCACCGGCTGCAGGAAGCCTACAACTTCTATCGCCACGAGATTGCCATCCTGTGCCTGTTGCTGCTGCGCGGCCCGCAAACGCCCGGGGAACTGCGAAGCCGCTCGGAACGCCTGCATACGTTTGACGACCTGGGAGCGGTACAGTGGAGCCTGCAGCACTTGATGAAGCGCGAGCCTCCGCTGGTGAAGCCGCTTCCGAGGCAGCCGGGGACGAAAGAGACGCGCTACGGCCACTTGTTGTCGGGGGATGTGGTACAGGCACAGCCGGAGCCAAGAGTGCACGCGGACGCTGGAGAGCGCTCGGTGGACGGTGACCGGGTAAGAAAGTTGGAAGAAGAAATCGCGGCGCTCAAGAACGAAATGGCGGACCTAAAACAGCAGTTCGCGCTCTTCCGAAAACAGTTTGAATAGGATCCCGGGTTGAATGAAAGCGGCGATCAAAGGGCATTCAAAACCAGGGCGCAAGATCGATTGATCCGGGCGGAACGCGAAGGCTTTCTACGGATGGGGGGTATTCCGGGTGAATCAATCACTAGAAGTGTGAGAACCCGATGATGGAACTGATGGGGAACAACTTCTATGAGCGGTTTGAAGCGACCGCCGAGCGCTTTGCCAGCCATATTGCTGTTGAGCTGGTGCATCGCGAGGACGTTGAGAAAGTCACATACAGAGAGTTGCAGAAGCAGGCAGAAGTCGCTGCCCGATTCCTGAATTCGCGCGAGATTCAGGCAGGGGACCGATGTGCCATCCTGGCGGATAACGATATCGTCTGGTGCGCAGCTTATCTGGGAATCTTGCGGCTGGGAGCGGTGGTCCTTCCGTTCGACACGCATTACACGCCGCAACAGATTGCCAAACTTCTCGCGGACAGCGGCGCAAAGATCATTTTCACCACAGAGCGCTATGCCGCAGTGGTCCTGGAAGCGCAGGGGTTGGCCGGCACTTCGGTTAAGTTAGGCCTGCTGCGGGGAAGCCATGCAAACTTTGAGAGCTTGCCAGAATTTGCGAATGGCGCCCGCGAGCCCCTGCCCGCCAATGTGGTAACCGCCAACGACGCGGCAGTCATCCTTTATACGTCGGGAACGACGAGTGACCCGAAAGGCGTGGTGCTAACGCATGGGAACCTGCTGGCGGAGGCGGAGGCCGTCTTTGCGAGGTTGAAGCTGGACGAGAGCGACTCCATCCTCGGCGTGATGCCGCTCTATCATTCGCTGGCGCAGCTGGCAAATTTATTGCTGCCGTTTCTGGTGGGCGCGCGCGTAATTTACCTCGAAGAAATCAGCGCATCGGAAATGTTGAGAGCGCTGCGCGAGCACCGCCCCACGCTTTTCTGTTGCGTCCCGCAATTTTTCTATCTCATTCACCAAAGAGTGCACGGCAAGGCGGCGGAAGACGGATGGCCGCGGTCCGCACTTTTTCGCTTGTTGCTGCGGACGAACTCGTTTCTGCGCCGGTTTACCGGGGTAAATCTCGGGCGGGTTTTCTTCTCGCCGGTGCACGACGTTATTGGGAAAAAGATGCGCATTCTGGTCACGGGGGGAGCGCGATTCGATCCCACGATTGGACGCGACTTTTACAAGCTGGGCTTCAACTTGCTGGAGGCGTACGGTCTCACAGAGACATCGGGCGCGGCCACACTCACGCCCTTTGGCGAAGGAGGGCAGGGGTCTGTTGGGGAGGCCCTGCCGGGGATTGAAGTGAAAGTCGTGCCGGCGGAAAGCAGGAGCGTGGATGGGGATTCGAGCGGAGAGATTGCCATTCGCGGCCCGATTGTGATGAAGGGATATTTTCATCGGCCGGAAGCTACAGAGGAAGTAATGCGCGACGGTTGGTTCCTGACGGGGGACCTGGGGCGGCTGGATGCGCAAGGCAGGCTGAGCATTACGGGTCGGAAGAAGGAGGTCATCGTTCTGAGCTCGGGAAAGAACATTTACCCAGAGGAAATCGAGGCGCAGTACACGCAGTCACCGTTCATCCAGGAGGTTTGTGTCGTGGGAATGGCGTTGCCGGGAGAGCCCGCGGCAGAACGGTTGCACGCCGTCATCGTTCCCAATCTCGAAGTCATGCGAGAACGAAAAGTGGTGAACATGAAGGAAGTGCTGCGGTTCGACATCGAGAACATTTCGGTGCACTTGCCGGCGCACAAAAGAATTTTGAGCTATGAGATTCAGCTGGAGCCATTGCCCCGGACGACGACGCGAAAGCTGAAACGGTTTGAGATCGAGCGGCAAGTGAGAACTCGTGGTACGGAAGTTGGTGCGGGCGAAGCGCAGGGTCAGCCTGTCAGCGAAGAGGAGGCTGCCTGGGCCGGCGATCCCGAGGTGGCGCGAGCGCTGGAAGTGATACGCGAAGCGGCGCATGACAAGAAGGCCGCCAGGGCAGCAGCGAATCTGGAGCTTGACCTCGGGCTGGATTCGATCGAAAGAGTGGAGTTGTTGACGAATCTGGAGCGATTGTTTGGCGGCAGGATGGCTCCGGAAGTGGCGCAGTCCATTTACACCGTGCGGCAGCTTGTGCAGGCAGCCCGCTCGCAAAGCAACGGCACGGGACAGGCGGGGCCCGGCAGTGCGTGGAGCAAGCTGTTGAAGGAATTGCCGGGGAATGATCCGCTTTTCATGGACTTGCTCAAGCCTCAGCGTATGGTGATGCTGGCAGGTTTCGCAGCGCTGAAGATTTTGAATTTAGTAGCGCGCGTGCTCGTAGGGTTTCGTGTCAGCGGTGTCGAGCATCTTCCAAGTAGCGGGGCGTATTTGATTTGCCCCAACCATGAAACCTATATTGACCCGTTTTTTCTCGCGAGCGCGGTTCCCTATCGCGTGTTCTGCAAGCTGTTTTACGTTGGCGCGAGCGAGTACTTCGCCACACCGCTGCGGCGAAAAGCGGCGAAACTGATGCATCTCGCGCCGGTGGATCCGGATGCCAACCTGATTCAGGCGTTGCAGGCCGGGGCGTTTGGGTTGCGCCACGGAAAAATTCTCGTGCTTTTCCCGGAAGGGGAGCGCTCGATAGACGGGGAAGTGAGGAAATTCAAGAAGGGGGCCGCGATTCTCGGCGCTCACCTCGAGGTCCCGATCGTTCCGGTGGCTTTCAACGGAGTATTTCCCATTTGGCCACGGAACCGCGGCTTTTCCTGGCGGGCGTTGCTGCCGTGGTTTGGGACAAGAGTACAAATTCGTTTTGGCGCGCCGATGCAACCGGCGGATCCTCCAGAAGCCGGATACTCTCACGCATGTGCAGAGGAGCATTACGCGGCTGTGACGGACGAGTTGCGCCAAACGGTGATCGAGTTACAAGCAGGTTTGCGAGCAAATAGCCTGCGAAGTAATGCAAAGACAAATTCTATTTGATCAAGGACTTCACCTTCCCCGTTCCTGCCAATCCGGCCGCGGCGGCGGTGGTTGGCATCAACCGGACATCATTTGAAAAGCCCAACCGGAGCGGTGCTTCCTCATTATGGAACTCGGTAACTTTACAATTCTCCAGTGCTCAGGCATAAGAGAAGAGGAGACTCGCGCGGGCTGGTCCACAAAAAAATGGCCGCATGCTAATAGCAATTCCATGAAAGCAATGCTGCTTTCCCAATATCGGCACCTTGAAATTGCCGACCTCCCCACACCGACACCTGGGCCGGGCGAACTCTTGGTCAACGTGGCCGCCTGCGGGATTTGTGGCAGCGACGTCCACGGCTATGACGGCTCCTCCGGCCGCCGCATCCCCCCGATCGTCATGGGCCACGAAGCTGCCGGGCGTGTCGCGGCCGTAGGCCCGCAGGTTCACGGCTGGTCCGAAGGCGATCGCGTCACTTTTGATTCCACAATTTTTTGCGGAACTTGTACTCACTGCTGTCGTGGAGAAACCAACCTCTGCGACCGTCGCCAGGTCTTGGGCGTGTCCTGCGCTGACTATCGTTGCGCCGGCGCCTTCGCCGAGTACGTCACAGTTCCGCAGCGAATCGTTCATCGCTTGCCGGATAGCATCCCATTCGCCGAAGCCGCCATGCTGGAAGCCGTGGCCGTCGCCGTGCACGCTGTCTCCCTTTGCCGAGTCTCCCCCGGCGATCAAGTCCTCGTTCTTGGCGCCGGAATGATCGGCCTGCTCTGCCTCCAGGCGGTGCGCGCTTTGGGTTGTACCTCGGTGTACATTGCGGATGTGGACGCTTCGCGCCTCAAACTAGCCAAGGAAGTTGGCGCGAGGGAAACGCTGCATGCCACCGGGGATGAACTTATCTCCGAGATACTCGGCCGCACGAACGGCGCGGGCGTCGACCTGGCCATTGAGGCTGTCGGAATTGAAGCCACTGTCCGCTCCGCCGTCCATTCCGTTCGCAAAGGTGGGACCGTCACGCTTGTCGGCAACATCACTCCGGAGGTGACATTACCTCTACAAAGAACAGTGACGCGCCAGATTCGCCTCCAGGGCTCCTGCGCCTCCGCCGGTGAATACCCGCAAGCCATCAGTCTGCTGACCGGCGGAGCCATCAAGGTAAAGCCACTTATCACAGCCATTGTGCCTCTTGAAGACGGTCCACGATGGTTTGAACGGCTCTATTCCCGCGAACCAAACCTGATGAAGGTGGTCCTCACTCCAGGAACCGTTTCATGAACCTACTCGCATGACCAACAGCCTTTTTGATCTCACCGGACGGGTAGCCATCGTTACCGGAACCAGTCGCGGCCTCGGCCAGCACATGGCCCGGGCACTGGCGAATGCCGGTGCCGATCTTGTCCTCGCGAGCCGCAACCGCGATCATTTGCTCCCCTTTGAAACGGAGATCAAGGCGCGCGGCCGCCGCGCTATATCGCTGCAACTCGATGTCCGCAGCCAGGCGAGCATTGAAAAAATGGCTGCCGATGCCGAGACCGCATTTGAGCACCTGGATATCCTGGTAAACAATGCAGGTTGCAATGTCCGCAAGCCCGCGCTGGAAGTAACATGGGACGACTGGAACCTGATTCTCGACACCAATTTACGCGGGAGCTTTTTTGTCGCCCAAGCGGTAGCGCATTTCATGGTTCCGCGCCACTACGGCCGTATCATCAACATCGGCTCGGTCACCAGCGTCGCGGGTTATGCCGGACTTGGTCCGTACGGTGCAAGCCGCGGCGGTATCCGGCAGTTGACCATGAGCCTGGCCGATGACTGGGGCAAACATGGCATCACCGTGAACTGCCTCGCCCCGGGATGGTTTCGCACCGACCAGAACAAACTCCTCTATGAAAATAAAGAATGGGTCGAATATCTCTGCGATCGCATTCCCCTCAAACGCCCCGGCCTGCCCCAGGACCTAGATGCCGCCGTGGTGTTCCTCGCGGCAGAGTCCAGCCGTTACGTAACCGGGCAAACCCTGCTGGTGGACGGTGGAATCTCCACTGGCGCAACGCGCGCCTTGGTTTCTTCCGGCCCCGGCAAGCCGGCAGAACCAAGATAAAGTGCGCGTTTTCTTTTCACGCGCCTCGCGTTTGTACTTCATGCTGGCTCAGGTATCGGCTCGATCCGCCCCAGCAAAAACAAATATCCTGCGATCCCCACGAGCAGAAATCCTGCGGCGGCAATAAACGCTCCGGAAAAAGAATGCGTTGCCTGCCTAACGTATCCAGTAACAACTGGCGCGGCAATGCCCGCGAGTTGATTGCATAAGTTCAGGATTCCCCCCAAAGTGCCGACGCTTTCTCGAGGAGCAATCAGGGAGGGGATCGACCAACCCACCGGCGACGCAGCAGACAATCCGCTGATGGAAATGCTGATCCAAAACAGCGCGCTTGCAACGCTGTGCGCATGTGCGGTGCCGAGTATTCCCAAACCAAACGTCGTTCCCACGATCAGCACGATCTGTCGAACGCGCGCCGGGTTCCAACCCCGCTTTATCAAGGTATCCACGAGCCAGCCACCCACGACCAGGTCGGCAATCGTTGCGAACGACCAGGGCACACTGGTATACAGAGCGGAATGAAGCAGGTCTACGTTGAGGGCGGCGGAAAGATAAGACGGGAGCCAGGTCAACAGAAGATAAAAAGTATAGTTATACGACGCGAAGCCCAGGCACAAGCCCCACACTTTACGTTTCCCCAGCAAATAGGCCAGAGGCGCTCCCTTGGCGGCTCGCGCGCGATCCTCCGGCTGCGCCCCGCCCCTGGCGATGAAATCGCGCTCCGAGGCTTTCAGTAGTTTATCCTCGCTTGGGTTTCGGTAATACCCATAGAACAGCGCAAAATACAAAAGACTGATGAACCCCGTCGCAGCAAAAGTCCAACGCCAGCCGAAATAGAACAACAAAAGACCGAGCAACGGTATCCCAATCGCCGAAGAGAATTTCGCCGCCGAGTCAAACATAGCCGTGGCCAGGCTGCGCTCCTTGTTGGGAAACCAGTAGCCGATGGCTTTCGCATTAGCCGGAAACGTCGGGGCCTCGCCGATCCCTAGGAGGAGACGAGTCCCAAATAGCCCGCCAACCCCCGTCGAAATCGCGGTGGCAAAGGAAGCCACGCTCCAAATCATGGTGCTGATCACGCCTACGCGCCGGACCCCAAATCTGTCCAGCAGCAGCCCGGAAGGCAGTTGGAGCAACATGTAGGTCCAGTTGTAAGCGCCTGAGAGCCACCCAAACATCACTGCGGAAATGCCAAATGAGGCTTCAAGCGCGTTCCGCGATACTGAAAGGTTCACGCGATCGAAATAGTTGACGAGAACTCCGACTCCCAGCAACAGGGCAATGGCCCATCGTCTTCGCGGTATTTTTTCATGGCGCGCGTCTGTCTGGAGCAATACTTGTCACCGTCTTGCGGAGGTAATCATATCGTATCCCACCTTGTGTCTATCACTTCCTCGAATTGAGGCAGCCCACACCTCGAATACCCTTGGTCAAGAAGTTCAGGGACGCTTGGTTTGCGAAATTGCGAGGGCCGCCAGTTTGGGGAGTTTTGGACCCTGAAAGAGAAATCGGGAGTCAGCCTGGTGACTAACTCCCGTTTCATCAATTGGAAAATGGTTGCGGGCGTCAGATTTGAACCGACGACCTTCGGGTTATGAGTCGAAAATTAAATACGCCCGTCTTTGCTTTTCTACAACTTACGTACCGCTTGATCTGCCTATTTCACGGGTGTTTCACGCTATTTGTTCCCAATCTGTTCCCGATTTGTTCCCAATCGGATCGTAGTAGCGGCCTGCTATTTTTTCCTTCTCGTAGCGATCGAACCCCTGATAGTTAAGTGGAATAGCTTTCGTCAAGAGATTTTCCGAACGTGCTGGTTCATTGGGCCGAAGTAGCACTTCACACCTCACTAGCCCCTATCGGAACGATGGCACTTCGCGTGCCAGAGGTTCCTCAGATCAGTTCTGGGTTTCCCCCATATCATCCCGAATCGGGCTGACGGGCATCTTCAAGGAACTTCTTTTCACGCAAAAGGGATGAGCCCTTTCCCTAAAGCTCAGCCCAAGGAGGTAATCCCTAATGGATGGGGAGTCCAAATTGAACTCAAGCGCCGGCCAGGACCGCCGAAAGTTCTAAGTGCGTTGTCACGCGGGAGATGCGGGGCATCTGGAAGTTGCCAGCGATTCCGTTTCCGTGAGGGTTGGGCAAGGGATTCGCAGGGAAGGCAAAGAAGAGTTATGGAGCCCCTTGTTCGTTGAGTGTAAGGAACACGACGACGGATCCTTAGCTATTTGCCATCCCGACTGGGACGAACCTTTTGAGGAGCGCGTCCATTCAATCTAATAAATATCCCTCAAGCAACAGGCAATGATGGACCTCTTCTCCGGGGGAAATGGATAACCTCTCGCTGAGTTGCTATAGCAAGCAGCAAATTCGGCAGTCTTGGAGGCTCTTTCTCTCCGGATCATTTACCGGCTCTGTACGTGCTGCCAAAATTTGGGCAGGTCGAAATTTAAGAGTCGGACATCTCGCACCCATGAATTTCCGTTGACAGCTGCAACTGGTTTCTGATAAATGACTTGTACGTAAGCTCGTCTAGTTCCCGAGATGAGCTCGATAGCTTTCGATCTCAAATAGAGATGAAATTCATCGAGCGTTCATTGCAAGGAAGCCACAGAGTTCATGCGCTTGCTATAACAACCAAGAACGCCACAGCGTTGGGGTGCTTCCGACCTGGCGATCCGAATTCAGGACGTCCACGGCAGACCGCAGGTCCAAACGCCTCTATTCCCCGCTTGTCCGCGGACATTTTGGAGAGCGCGCTTTGACCTCTGGTAAAGCAAGGTCAACACCTAGAAGGGTGAGCAGGGAGGCGTGGTCGGTTTTCCGACCAACACAGCGAGAACGGAATCTGGTTCCGCTTGAACAACTTCCGTCAGCATCTTATCCACTCAATTCCATTGTCCTCCAATCCAAAGGTGACTCCATATCAGCTCCCGCATGGCGCCTTCCGGCGCCGGTTCGACAGGATAACAAGGCGGACTCCCGTGGGTTTATGCCGCCCGAAAACAGGTGTTCTGCCTTGA
>QHYM01000128.1 GCA_003223295.1 Acidobacteriota bacterium
AAGAATGGCGCCTGCGGACTTCAGGCGAGAGACGAGGGGGGCGTCGGCGCGGGGGACGTAATCTTTGCGAAGGAGAGAGCCGGCGGGGCAGGTCCAGCCTGCGACGTCGATGCAGCTCTTGAGCGTCAGCGGGACACCGTGAAGCGGGCCGAGCGGCTGGTTCTGAACGACTGCGGCCTCTCCGGTGCGGGCTTGTGCGCGGGCACCAGCCGCGTCCAAATGGACAAAGGCGTTGAGTTTGGGCTGAAGGGATTCGATGCGGCGCAGATGGGATTCGACAAGTTCGACGGGAGAGATTTTTTTTGAACGGATGCTTGTGGTGATTTTCGCGATGTTGGGGAAGGGGAGCGAGGCGGTCATAAGAGGAAGTGTGAGAGTATGCGTCCATAGGACGCAGGTCAAGGGCGAAGCGACGCTGAAAGGCAAAGCGGCGATTGAAGCTATAAAATAGGTTGACCGTGGGTGAGGCAGCCGGGAAAATTTCAAAGCTCTCGTTGAGGCTGGTTGGATCTCGCACGCAGTTGCGATGCTCTGCACAAATGGAAGAAAGGCTTTCATGCACTCGATGGTTCGGCGTGGAGTTGTGATTGGAGCTGGTGCTCTGCTGCTTTTGTGCGCGGTGATTGGTCTGCGCGGCGGCACAAGCAAGGGGCAGGAAAAGGCGGCGGCTGCGAGAAAAGTCGTGGCGAAAGCCAACATTGCCGACTCGTACCGCTTCAACACGCTGGGCGTCGCGCACATGAACCAGGGGCGGCCCGCCGACGCGCAAAAGTATTTTGAGCAGGCGCTGGAGGCGGACCCGAAATTTGCGGTGGCGCGGCTGAACCTGGGCGTGGCGCTGTTGGGGCAGCAGAAGCTGGAGGCTGCGCGCGAGGCTTTGACTGCGGTGACGGAACAACTGCCGAACGATCCATACGCGTGGTACAACCTCGGGCTGGCGTACAAAGACACCGGCGAAGCCGAAAAGGGGATCGCAGCATTCCGGCGCGTGACGGAAATCAAACCGAATGAAGCCGACGCGTATTATTTTGTTGGCTACCTCAACACACAAATCCAAAAATATGACGAGGCGATTGCTGTGTTCCAGAAAGGGCTGGCGCTGAATCCGGTGCATGCTTCGGCGGAGTTTGGGCTGGCGCGCGCGTTGCAGCGCAAGGGTGATGCAGCATCAGCGCGCGAGCATCTGGCGCGGTTTCAGAAGATTACGGCGGAACATTTGGGAACGCCGTTTGGCGCGGGCTATGGAGACCAGGGAAAATATTCGATGGCGGAACTGCCGTTGAGCACGGCGATGGAAGTGCCAACAGCGATTGCGGTGCATTTTGCGCCGGAGACAAATCCGTTTGTTGTGAAGACAAGTGGTGCAAATTCGACAGTAACGATTGGGCCGAGCACCGGCGCATGCTTTTTTGATTTCGATGGAGATGGCAAGCCGGACCTTTTTCTGGTCGGTGGGGCGGCGGATGCGGCGAGCCATCTGATGCGTAATTTGGGCGATCGCCGATTCGAAGATGTGACGCAGGCGGCGGGAATACGACTTAGCGGGAGCGGATTGGGCTGCGCGGCGGGCGATTTTGATAATGACGGCAAGACGGACATTGCGGTGTGCATGAGCGACGGCGTGCGCTTGCTGCGCAACAAGGGCGAAGGGAAGTTTGAAGACGTGACGGAAGCGGTGGGAATCCGCAGAGAGAAAGGATGCGTGGGCGTCACGTTTGTGGATTACGACCATGATGGCGACTTGGATTTGTACGTGACGATGGCGGCGAATTCCGCCTCAAGCGCCGGGGGCACGCATAATTTTCTGTGGCGGAACAATGGCAACAGCACGTTCACGGATGTTTCGGCGGAGACGGCTTTGGGCATAGCTGCCACGGGGGCAGGCGTGGTTACGACAGATTTCAACAACGATCGCGCGATTGATTTTGTTCTGGCCGGCGGAGCGACGGGTGCGACCATTCTGTTGAATCCACGCGAAGGGAAATTCAGCGCGCTCGAAGGGATTGATTTTGCTAAGGAGAAGCTGCCGCCGGCAGTGGGCGTGGTGGCGTTCGACTTTGACAAAGATGGCTGGATGGACCTGGCGTTCACACACGCGGGAGCGCCGGGAATCAGCTTGTGGCGAAATGTGGAAGGGAAGCGGCTGGAGCGCGTAGCGCTGCCCGACTTCGGCTGGCAAAAAGGATGGGGAATTGCCGCCATCGATTATGACAATGATGGGTGGCTCGATCTCGTCGCAGCGGGGGAAACAGGGAATGGCGCGGAATTACGGCTGCTGCGCAATTTGGGAAGCAAGGGTTGGGGCGACGTGACGAAGAGCGTGGGGCTCGACGCGGTGAAACTGAATCAGCCGCGCGCGATTGCCCTTGCGGACATCGATGGAAATGGCGATGCCGATCTGGTCGTGACGCAACTGGGGGGCGCGCCGCTGGTGTTGCGTAACGAAGGCGGGAATCAGCGCAGTTGGATGAGCATTGACCTGAAGGCGCTGAACGACAACAAGAGCGGTATTGGAACCAAGGTCGAACTCTACGCGGGCACGTTGTATCAGAAATGGGAATTGGCTGGCGCGTCCGGTTATCTGGGGCAAAATGCCGCGCCGATTTTGGCGGGACTGGGCTCCGAAGCGAACGCGGAGGTGGTGCGGCTGCTGTGGCCAACCGGAGTGCCTCAGGATGAAATCAATCTTGCCGCGAAGAAAGATCACTCCATTACGGAGCTGGACCGGCGCGGGAGCTCATGCCCGGTTCTGTTTTCCTGGAACGGCCGTGAGTACGAATTCATTGCCGACATGATTGGGCCGGGCGTCGTGGGCCATTGGATCGGGCCGGGAGAAAGGGACGTTCCCGATCCGGACGAATACTTAAAAGTTTCCGCGGGCAGCGTGAAGCCGCGCAACGGATTGCTGAGTTTCCGCTTCCTGGAGCCGATGGAGGAGACCGTCTATCTCGACCAGGTGCGATTGCTGGCGATCGATCATCCGGTGGCGTACCACGTTTTCCCCAACGAGCGTTTCGTGAGCGCGCCGCCTTTTCCGGAATTTCGCGTGATCGCCAGCCGGAATGCGCATCCTCCGGCAGGGGCATGGGACGACCGCGGGCATGATGTGCTTTCGCTGATTGCGAAGGCGGATCGCAAGTACGTGACGGACTTGGAGGATTTGCCGTTCGTGGGATTCGCCAAGCTGCACTGGCTGGAGCTCGATCTTGGGGAGTGGGATGCGCAGAAGCCGTTGCGACTGATCATGGATGGCTACACGGATTATTTCACGGCGACTTCGATGTATGCGGCGGGTCAAGCGGGCATCAAAGTGATTGCGCCGTACGTGGAAGCACAAAATGTAGAGGGCAAATGGGTGCGCGTGGTGGAAGATATGGGTTTCCCTGCGGGCCTCGAACGAACAATGATTGCGGATTTAACCGGGAAGCTGCAGCCGGGGACGCGGCGGATTCGCATTGTCAGCAACCTGAAAATCTACTGGGACGCGATTCGAATTGACCAAACGCCGGAACCCAGGAACGTCCGTGTTTCCGAAGTGCCGCTGGCGAAGGCGGCGCTGGATTTTCTGGGTTATCCGCATGAAATCCGTTTGCAGCCCGCGAGCGACACAACGTATTCCTACACGCATCGCAGCAGGACCGGCCCGTACGCGCGGGCAGCGGGGAATTACACGCGGTACGGAGAGGTGCGCGATCTATTGCGCGCACCCGACGACCGGTTCGTGGTGTTCGGCTCGGGCGAAGGAGTCAAACTCGATTTCGATCCGAAGGCGCTTCCCGCGCTTTCCGCTGGGTGGGTGCGCGATTACTTTTTCTATGCGGATGGCTTCGAGAAGGATTTGGATTTCTACGCGGCGCACGCGTTCACCGTTGAACCGCTGCCGCGGCACTCATCGCTGCCTTATCCATACCCGGAAGGGAAGGACTACCCGAGCGACGCGCAGCACTTGAAGTATCAACTGGAGTACAACACGCGCACACGCTCCGACCGCATGCCGCCGAGCCTGCGCTATCGGTACTCCGATTCGCCGCGCTGAAGGAATGCCTTCAATCCCACAGCACAGGAACCCAGGCGCGCTCCTGGGCGCTTTTGGCAATGGCTTCGCAGAGAACCAGCTCGTGGTTTCCGCTGGCGAAAGTTGGGAAGTGCGGCCGGGCCGCAAAATCTCCCGTATCGACGTAGCCGTAAAAATCGCGGAAAAGCTGCACGAATGTATCGGGATATCCTTCGGCGTGTCCTCCCGGATAAGCTGCAAAGCCGCGCGCCGCAGGACTCAGCAGAGCGGGATCTTTCGGAAGCTCCTCGCAAGCGCGGTCGCGCCGCCCAATCCATAACGTGTTGGGCGATTCCGAATTCCAAGCCAGCGAGCCTTTGCTGCCGTCAATTTCAAACCACAGCCGCGCTTTGCGTCCGGCGCTGACTTGCGAGACGGTCAGCACTCCGCGAAGTTCGTCTTCGTAGTGCAGAAGAACCGAGGCGTAATCGTCGGTGGTGATGGGAACGTCGTCGTGTTCCATGGCGGCTGCTTTCTGGAACGTTTCGACGCGGCCGCGTGGCCGGTGGCGAATGGGGAGAACGGTGGCCAGGTCGGCGCAAACTTCGGTCACTTTGCGGCCGGTAATCCACATTGTGAGATCGAGCCAGTGCGTGCCAATGTCGGAGACTGCGCGGAGATCGCCGCCTAGTTTGGGATCGAGACGCCAGTTCCAGTCGCTAGGAAAAAGCAGCCAGTCCTGAAGAAAACTTCCGTGAACGAGCCGGGGCTGGCCAATCACACCTCCAACGACAGCCGCTTTCGCTTCCTGACATAGCGGGTAATACCTCAGGTTGTAGGCCACGCCGCCAACGCAGCGGCACTGCTCGGCCAGCTTGACGAGCATTTCCGATTCGCGGGAATCCATCGCCAACGGCTTTTCGCAAAGCACGTGCTTGCCGGCGCGAAGCAACGTGCTGGCTTGCTCGAAATGGAGGTAGTTCGGGGTGCAGATGTGCACCACGTCGACGGAGGGATCCGCCGCCAATTCCGCGAGTGAGCCATACGCACGCTCGAGACCAAGCGCTGCGCGAGTCTCTTCGCTGCGCTCACGCGAGCTGCCGAGCATTCCGCGGACAGGAATGCCGATCCGCCGCAACGCTTCGAGATGCGCGCGGCCCACAAATCCCGGGCCAATGATGGCGGCAGCTTGCTTCATGGTAGGGTTCTCCTCCTGCGACTGCAGCAAAGTAGCAAAGAAAACCACCAGCGGTGAAGGGACGGCACTTGACGGCAGCTACAAGGCCCAGTTTTGGATCTTCAGTCCGCCCACGCGGCGGAACTCGCGCTCGTTGTTGGTAACCAGCGTTAAACCAGCAGCCTTGGCATGCGCGGAAATCCACAAGTCGTTGTTGCCGATCATTGTCCCTTTGCGCTCCAACTCTGCGCGCATCCTGCCGTATGTCTCCGCAGCCCCTTCGGGCAAAGCCATCACCGGCAGTAGCTCGGCAAGTTCCTGCAACTGCTTCAAAGCCTCAGGGCGATGCAAACTCTTTTCCGCGGCGTAGATCAGTTCGCCAAACGTAATTACGGAGAGCACAGCTTGGCCCTGCCGCAGTGATGTGAAGCGTCGCAATACTTGCTCGGGCTTTTTCCGGCGGATGTAAATGCAGATGTTGGTGTCGAGCAAGAACTGCGCTTCCATTAGAGGTCCCTGCGTTTTTGCGGTTTGTCTTTGTCGCGTCCGGGGAGCGCGGGGTCTTCGGGCAAAGTGGCAAGCAGGTGGAACGCTTGAGCCATAATCCCCGGCTTTTCCCGCAGAACGATCTCGTCACCGCGCCGCGAGATTTCCACTTCCTTGCTCTTCAGACGAAACTGCTTCGGCAATCGCACCGCCTGGCTGTTTCCCGAGCGAAAGACTTTAGTCGTAGCCATGTTTTGGTCCTCCCTTTGCCTGTCGGGGCGGAGTGGCCGAGATGGTAGGCGATTCTCTCAAACGCCGCTAATGTATATACGAGAAGTATACACAATCAGGGCGCCTTTCCGAAATAGAAAGCGGAGGAGAGTCAATCCTTTTCGGCGAGGAGGGAGGCGCGGACGGCGGCGAGCTCCTTGCGCTTGGATTTTTCGACGTCGGGAAAGGCAAGATTCAGATCGTTGAGGGCTTCGAGGATCGCGGCGGCTACGACAAGGCGAGTGAACCATTTATTATCAGCGGGAACGATGTACCAGGGCGCGTGCTTGGTGGCGGTTTGCTGAATCGCTTCGTCGTAAGCCTCCTGATAGTCCTTCCAGAAGCTGCGCTCCTGCACGTCGGCCATGGAGAACTTCCAATTCTTTTTTGAGTCTTCGAGGCGCTCGATAAAACGCCTCTTCTGTTCTTCCTTGGAGACGTGAAGAAAGAACTTGCGGATGACGATGCCATTGCGCGTGAGATAGCGCTCGAAGGCATTGATGTCCTCGTAGCGCTCCTCCCAGATGTGCTTGGTGACCAGGCGGTCGGGCAGTTTCTGGGCGCGAAGAAAGGTGGGATGAACGCGGACGACGAGGACTTCCTCGTAGTAGGAGCGGTTGAAGATGCCGATTTTGCCGCGTTCGGGGACGACTTTGTGATTGCGCCAGAGATAGTCGTGGTTCAATTCTTCAACGCTGGGCGATTTGAAGGCATGGACCTCGCAACCCTGCGGATTGACGCCGGACATGACGTGCTTGATGGCGCCGTCTTTACCGGCGGCGTCCATCGCTTGAAAGATGAGCAAAAGGGCCCAGCGGTCCTGGGCGTAGAGCTTTTCCTGCATGTGGCTGAGGCAGACGATACCGTCCTCGAGGAGGCTTTGCGCGGCTTGCTTGTTCTTGACGCTGTTGGTGTCGGCGGGGTCGTGATCTCTCAGGCGAAACTTTCCGCCATTGCTGATGCAATAAGGCTCGATAATGCGCGAGGCTTCTTTCAACAATTTGTGGTGTTTCATGCTGCAGGGAGTTTAGTACATGCACGCGACCCAGAACAGACAGGTTAGAACAGCCAGCCGAGTCCCCAACCGAAAGCGCCGAAGCGATTGCGTGCATGCAGGAGAGATTTGTCGGGAAGAGGAATCAGGCGGTCGAGGCGGAGCACGTTGAGCGCGTAGTAGGAGCGAAACGGGACCTGGACACCGGGGATGGTCCACTGGAATTGCACGCCGGTCGAGCCGTGGAGTACGCCGTTCGTGGCGCTGAGAAGCGTAGGTTTAGTTGGGCCGAGCCAGTTTGGAAGAAGCCAGCCAGAACCGAGATCGAAGAAGCCGGAGGCTTCGACGCCGTTCCGAAACGGAATGCGATATTCCGCATTCGCAGCGCTGATGAGGTTTGCGCCCGCGGGCGAAGAGGAATATGTCGTGGCGCCGGAGGCGCTAGTCGTTTGCGTGAGCGTCAGCGGGCCGAGTTCGCCTTCGCGCAGGCCGCGAACGAACTCATCACCGGGAAAGAAACGGGAATAAAAAGGCATGTCGCCGCGGTAGCTGCCCGCGACGCTGAAGGTGGTTCGAAAGGCCCACGCATTCGAGGGCGCGAAAAGTGGATCGCGGAAAATGCGCGCGGCTTCGCCGGAAGAACGGAGCATGTGTTCGTCGCCGCCAAGAACGCCGCCGGAAACGGAATTCGCGACAAGAATGCGTTCATTACCGGTGTCATGAGCCCAGGCGGTTCCGAACGAGCGGCTGGAAGTGAGCGTTCGGAGGGTAATGGGTGGCAAGCCCGTCGTGCTTGGCGTGGCTCCAAATGTTTGATCAGACGCGTTGCGTGACAAAGTGTAGTTGACGCCGACGGAGTCGGAGTTGGCTAATGCGTAGGTCCACGGAATGTTGATGCCTTCGCTGCGGGAAGCGATGAAAGGACCCTGGACGCCGTGCGCGAAGCGCGGACGAATCACGTTGTCAAAGACGGAAAGCGCGAGCGAGCCGCGCGTGCCGAAGATGCCTCCCTTGGCGATGCCCAAGAGCAATTGCAAACTTTCCGGGCCACCTTCGAACTTTGCGGTAAGCAATTCCTCGCGGTTGAACAAATCGAAAAGTGTGTAAGCAAGGCCGAGAGTGCAGCCGAACTGAGCACGGCCGCCGTCAAAGGCGATGCGTTGTTGGCCGATTTCTTCGAGGTGGATTGAGATGTCTGCGGTGTGGCGGGCGTCGTCGAGTTGGATATGGATACTCTCTTTGCGAATCGGCTTGAAATAGCCGGTACGCGCGAGTTTCGTGAGGCCCGTTTCCAATGCGTGCTCATCAAGGGGATGGCCTTCGCGCAGAGGGATACGGCGGCGCACGAAGCGATCGTTGAATTTGTGAAGACCCTGGAACTCGAGGCGATGGACAAGATACGGGGGCGAGTCGCTGAGAGTGAGCTTGAGTAGCACAGAATGTTTTTCGGGATCGAAGATGGGATTGGCGTCTACCTCTTGGAAGGAAGCTGTATCCGATTTCGAGTTGTGCGAAAGAAGGTGCGCGGAATAAAAGCGGCGAAGCTTGTCGATTTCCTGTTGAGAAAACGGATGTCCTTGCTCGGCGACGCGGAGGAGAAGAGGCTTGTTACTCTGGTTTCCGATTGCCTGTTGAAGAGCCAGACTTGCGTCGATGGATTCGAGCCGGTAAAAAGGGCCAGCTTGTACCGGGATCGAGAGCACGAGTCCCGTTTGCGTTGCGCGGTGGGGGAAGGGAAACCACTTGCGGGATCGCATTGCTGATTTGTTCAGTCGCGCGCTGCCGACGCGCGCTTCGGGGTATCCGTGGTCCTGGTAATACTTAAGAATGCGCTGGCGATCCTCTTCGAATGCTGCTTGGGTGTACGCGTCTTTGCCGCGAAGCGATGCGAAAGGCTCCCACGGCGCGATGCTTTGTATTTGCGCGAGCAATAGCTTTTCCGAGAAGCCCGGATCGCCTTCAAAACGGACTCGCCGGACGAGGAGATGTGGCCCGTCGGCAATTTCGAACTGAACGTTGACGGTCTTGTTCTCATGTAGTTGGCGACGCACTTGGACGGAAGCCTCCGGATGCCCTAACTCATTCAGAGTGGATCGAATCGCCACTGCAATACGCTGCAGCGCTGCGGGATCGGCTGGCTTTCCAAGGCCGGGAGTGAGCTTCTTCTCTTCGAGCAACTTCTCAATCTGGCCGCGCGAAAGCAGCCGGGAACCGGAATACTCGACGCGCGAGAGAATGGGCTCTTCCTTGAAATAGAAGGCCAAGACCAGACGTTCTTGCTTTTCCGTTTCTTGAGGATGAAGAGGCGCTCGAGATATTTTTTCTACGCGAATCGCTGCGAACCAGCCGAGCCGGGCGAGCGTTCGAATATCATGATCGAGCTTTGCAGCGTCTAAAGGATCGCCCGGCCGCAAAGAGAGCTGCGCTAAGACCGCTGCAGAGGCGATATGTCGCAGGCCCATGAGCTCGATTGAATGAATGATAGGCGACTCTACGGCGTTGCGTGTCTCGACCGGGGGTTCCGGCGTGCTGGCAGCAGTTTGGGCAAGAACGGGGACCACGCTTGCCAAGACGAACCCCAACGCGATCAAAACCTTCAGCCAACGCACCAGCGTATCTCCTTGCACCGAGGAGAACGATGAAAGAGATGATCTATTGCGCTACCGGGTTGTCTGATTCTGTGAATGATATGCAGCCCAAAAACAAAGACTGGACTACCTCCTCTCGAGAAGCAGTCCAGTCCGCTATCGCTGATCAAACAGTTTAGTCCCGGCTATTGCCTCCCGAGTCCGCCGGAGATCGCAGGATCTCCCAGGTGTTGTTGTCGCCGTGCTGCTGGGTGTAGAAGAGGCGCCATCCGCCGCGGAACGGCGTGGGGATCTTGGCGCCAAGCAGGCCGTTGACGGTTGGATCTCCATCGGACAAATGCCAGCCAGTGATTTCATTGTCTCCGTCATTTTGGAAGCCAGGCATGCCGCTGAATTGCGAATCCAATGTCGCCGAAGCATCCCGTCCTTCCGCAAGAATGCGGACAGGCTGGCTGGCTGGGTTGCTGTAATCGGTGTTCAAATCAAACAACCAGGCAGAGTCGAGAGCGTTGCGCTGGGTGTGAAGAGTGTCACCGGCATCCTCGACAAAGACAATGCGGTTCGCATCCCAGAACGCGCAATTGTCGAAACCAGCGTGCGCGACGTCGCCGTTGTATACCAAGGACAGGAGTCCTTTATCGCCGAAAAGCTGTAGCCGGAATAAAGCTCCAAATCCGCCAAACGCCGAACCTGCTTCGGTGAGGGCGTTAGTGTCTCCCGTGGTATCGAAAATGAATTCTGAGAAATTGGTTCCCGGCCGAAATTGCCCGTTCTCCGGGCGCTTGAAAGGAGTGCCTCCCGCCAGTTTTGCAGCGGCATTGGCACTGAACGGTGCGTTGCCTTGCACGGCTGTGTCGTGGATAGTCATCCAATTGGTTTGGAATTGCAGCCCATAGGTGTGGAGATCCTTTACATCCTGAGAGAGGATATCCGCATCCGCGTCGGACCCGAAGACAACAGGGCCCGCGTGAGCGCGCGACAGCACTTGCAGCACTTGCAGTTTGCCTCCCAGTTTCAGATCGAAGGGACTCGTCGGCAGCAACCGATAAATGAAGCTGTTGGGCTGGCGTGCGTGCGTGTTTACCGTCCCTGTTTTGCCTCCGACGTCCTCGACAATAATTAGACGTCCAAATCTGTCGGACTGAATTCCTTCGTAGCCGCCACGACCGAGAATTCCTGAAATGTCCTCCACGGTCGCTGGAAAGTCCGGCGTCGCCTGTACGACAGAAGCGTTGGCACCGCTTTCGGAGGTGAACAGGAGCCTGTGCGAAAAGGGATACCAAGTGGAACCGTCAATCGTGGGCACCGAGTTGCCGTTCACGTCTTTGATAGCTAGGAGCGTTACCCGGTGGGCTCCGTCGGCGTCCAAATTGATGCGCGTAATGTAGCCCTGCCCACCTGCGCCAAGCTCGTGACCTTGAAAAAGAAAGTGTGTTCCGTAGTCGTATTGGGGGTCTGCACCATGCTGGTGATCCAGCACTAGGTAAGTATTCTTGTCGGGCTCCGTCTTGCTCGCCTCGACTTTGTGGCCGACAGCCGGCAAGTCCCCGGCGGCGGGCAACTGCGGTCCATCATTGTCATACCCGTAGTAGCTGGTGAGGTCGGACGGATTCTCGAGCTTGAAGGAACCCTGAGCGACGATTGCCCCGGTGAGTTCCACCGAAAGTATGTTAGCTGCCGCAAATCCAGGCGCCTTCGGGTTGGCTGAGGGCACTGGCGTAAGCGATATTCCGGCGAAATTATCTGCCGCAAATGTTGCACTAGCAGGCATGAAACTAATGGCAAGTGCGGCCATAATTGCCACGGCCTTGTTCAAGCAACGAACCATATCGGATTTCTCCTTCGACTTTTCAATTTTGGACAATCGTTTGAAATCTTGGGGATACAGGTACACCACTAGAACAGCCATCCGGTTGCGTGAGGGCTGTCTCTCCTGGGTGCTCTCTTGTAAGTGGCTCGTGTTAGCGGCAGATGAACGCTTCGTCAAAACTAATGCCGCAAATTCTAAAGTTGTTTAGATCGGGGCCTCGGCAGGCCTGAGGACCACCTGGAAAGGCTGAATGGTGCAAACCGGCAACGCTAGCGTGCAACCTTGCCTCTTGCCCTTTGCCTGCTCTCGTTGCGTTGACTCTGGCTATCCCGCGAGACTAAGATGCCGCGCCATGGCGCAATCCCGCCGGAAGTTTCATCTTCCTCATCCTCAGCCCGTTGACGCACTCGAATACGCCCGCTTCACGGGCGTCTCCACTTTTATGAGGCTTCCGCACATTACACAACCTGAAGAACTGGAGATTGCTCTTGTAGGCGTGCCCTTCGACGGAGGCACGACCTATCGTCCCGGCCCGCGGTTTGGGCCACGGCACGTTCGAGCCCAATCGGCAATCATTCGGCCCTGGAATCCGGCGCTTAATGTGAATCCGTTTTGTAAATATCGCGTTGCAGATTTCGGCGATCTCTCCGTAAACCCACTTTCTATCGAAGACACTTTTTGCCGGATCGAAAAGGGAATTGCGCTTCTGCTCCAGGTCGGCGCACGGTGCGTCTGCGTGGGAGGAGACCACTCCATCAGTCTGCCGATCTTGCGTGCCGTGGCAAAGAAGCATGGTCCTGTTTCGCTGATCCAGTTCGATGCGCACAACGATTTGTGGGACGAGTACTTCGGCAGTAAGTATTCCCACGGCACACCCTTCCGGCGTGCTTTCGAGGAAGGCATCCTGGTGGATGGCCGAGTATTGCAGGTTGGTCTCCGAGGGCAGGTTTATGGCGAGGAAGACTTTGATTTTGCGCGCGCCCACAAAGTCAGAATGGTCACTGCCGAAGAATTCCACGAGAAGGGGCTCGCCGCGGTGCAACCGCATCTTCGGGTCTTTCTGGACAAGCCCGTGTACGTCACCCTGGACATTGACGCAGTCGATCCCGCTTATGCTCCCGGAACCGGTACGCCGCAAGTGGGCGGGTTGACCAGCATCCAAATCCTTACGCTGGTTCGCGCATTGCGCGGGCTCAATATTGTCGGGTGCGACCTGGTCGAGGTTTCACCGCCCTATGACACGGGCGAAATCACTTCGCTCCTCGCCGCCAACCTTCTGTTCGAGTTACTCTGCGTCCTCTAAATGGCCACGCTTGCGCGCAAACTTCGATTGCACGATTACTTCGCGTTGGCCTTCGGCACGATGATCGGCACGGGCTGGCTCGTGCTGATGGACGATTGGCTGGGGCGCGGGGGGCCGCTGGGCGCTGTCTTGGGATACACCATCGGCGGAATCATTCTGCTCCCTGTAGGCTACGTCTACGGCCAGTGGGTAAGGCGATTGCCGGACGCCGCCGGGGAAGCGGCATACACCGCGCAAGTGTTTCCGCCGATCGTAAGTTATTTCACCGGCTGGATGATGTTGCTGGCGTACTTCATTGTGTGCCCGTGGGAAGCGGTCGCGCTCGGAAAACTTGCGGCCTATATTTTCCCATCCTTGAATACGCTCGAGCTATACCGAATCGGGGACCAGCCGGTCTTTCTGCCGCGAGTGGCCCTGGGAGTTGTGCTCACGATTTTTCTTGGAATGTTGAACTATCGCGGAATCCGTCTCAGTGCAAATTTCCAGAAGATGATGACTAGCGCGGTACTGTTGTGTTTCCTGGTGATCGTCTTTCTCAGCGCAACGCGGGGTGCGCGCGCCAATTTTCATCCCTTGTTCAGCACGACGCCGCTGGTTTCGATCCTGCTTACGCTGCAAATCGTGCCGTACTTCATGACCGGGTTCGAATCCGCTCCGAAATATGCGGAGGAATCCAATCCGGGCTTCCCCGAAAGGAATTACATGTGGGCCATCGCACTGGCCCTGGGCATCGGAGCTTTTTTCTACGCCATGTGCATAGCCGCCGTAAGTTACGCGGCACCATGGCACAGCTTGCTGGGGAAGCGCTTTGCGACGGCGATAGCGCTTGAAAGCGCGTTGAAAGTCCATTGGCCGGTCACCATGATATTCACAATGGCGCTGCTTGGCCTTTTCCAGTGCTTCAACGGGAATTTCGCCGCATCCACGCGCTTGCTCTTCGCTTTTGGTCGCCGCGGAACGATTCACACAAGCTTTGGCTCCGTACATGAACGATTCCAGACCCCGCACATTGCGGTCCTGGGCATCACGACGGGATCGCTCGCGGGACTTTTTCTTGGCGATGCTTTGCTTGTTCCAGTGACGGAAGTTGGATCGATGGCGTCGGCGCTGGGATGGTTTGCCGCGTGCGTTTCGTTCCTGCTCGTAGAGAAAGGGGCGGCGAAACGCTTTGTAGCTGTGCTGGGAGTTTCGATTTCCTTGCTGCTCATTTCTATGAAGGTGTTGCCCGCATTTCCGGGCCATTTCTCGATGGAAGAATGGATTGCCTTAGGAGTGTGGATTGGACTGGGAATGTTGCTGCGCACGCGAAATTGAACGCCATGCTGAGCTTCGAATGCCGGTGATCGCTCGTGTATACTTCTGACGGCAAAATGTTTTGCCAACGATGATTCCCTTCCTCCATCTTGGGCCGCTGACGATTCCGACATTTGGGTTGATGGTCGCGACCGGCCTCCTGGTCGCGGCGTATGTTTTGCAAGCGGATTTCGACCGGCGCCGAGAAGGTTTTCTGAAACATGGCTACTTGAAGGAAAGCAAAGAACCGAGCCATCACGATGAGGGGTTCCTGATCATCGGCGTTGCGGGCATCAGCGGTTTGCTGGGGGCAAGGCTGTATCACGTGCTGGAAAGCCCTCGGGAGTTCTTTGCCGACCCCTGGCCACAGCTTTTCAGCCGCTATGGGTTTGCGTGGTTTGGAGGATTCATCGGCGGATTTGTTGCGCTGCTGTTTTTAGCGAAGCATTATGGCGTTCCCGTATTGGAGTTCCTGGACGTGTGCTCGCCCGCGGCCGCCGTGGGCTACGCGATCGGGCGGATTGGCTGTTTGCTTTCGGGGGACGGCGATTACGGAGTCCCGACAACTCTGCCGTGGGGCATGAGCTTCCCAAACGGCGTTGCTCCCACGACGGAGCGAGTGCACCCGACGCCAATCTACGAATTGTTTATCTGGATGCTTATCGCCGTGATTTTGTGGCGGATCGGAAAGAGAGCGCTCGGCGGAGAAGCGCCCGGAAATGTGTTTTGTGCTTACCTGATCTTGACAGGCGTGGCGCGGTTCCTGATCGAATTCATTCGTATAAATCCGCGGTCGTTTTTTGGAATGTCGAATGCGCAGACCGCTAGCCTGGTTTCCGTACTTCTCGGAATCGCTCTGCTCTGGCGCGTCAAATCCTCATCGCAAAAGACCGCAAAAGCGACCTGAAGAGCGCCGAAATATCCTTCTCAAGCTGTGGAACGTGCGGTATGTGAGCGCGAAGTCCTGTCGAATTCAAGGCCTTCTATAGCATCTGGCGCAAAACGTACTGCAGGATACCGCCATGCCGGTAATAAGAAACTTCCTCAGGCGTATCCACGCGCGCAACGGCCGTGAAGGCTCTCACTTTTCCGTCTTCCGACTTTGCGTGGACGGTGATGGGTTTCTTTGGCGAAAGAGAGGCGACGCCTTCGATTGCGAAAATCTCGTGGCCTGTCAATCCGAGAGATTCGCGCGTCGCACTTGATTTGAATTCGAGCGGCAGGACCCCCATGCCAACAAGATTGCTGCGGTGGATGCGTTCGTAACTTTCGGCAATGACCGCGCGCACGCCGAGCAGCCGCGTGCCCTTCGCCGCCCAATCGCGCGAAGAACCGGAGCCATATTCCTTTCCGGCGAGGACCACTAGCGGTATGCCGGCCTCCCGATACTTCACGGCAGCGTCATAAATGGACAGTTTTTCGCCGCTCGGTTGATAGAGCGTCCAGCCCCCTTCGGTCCCGGGGGCGAGTTGGTTGCGCAGACGAATGTTTGCAAACGTGCCGCGCATCATTACTTCGTGATTGCCGCGGCGCGCGCCGTAGGAGTTGAACTCATGCGGCTTGACGCCATTGGCGATCAGATATTTTCCGGCGGGTGAGTCGACGGGAATCGAGCCGGCGGGCGAAATGTGATCGGTAGTGACGCTGTCGCCAAGAACCGCTAGCACGCGTGCTCCACGAATATCCGCGAGCGGCGGCGGAGTCTTCGGCATGTTGTCGAAGTACGGCGGCAGCTTGATGTACGTGGACTTTGGGTCCCACTCATAAATGTCGCCCTTGGGAATGGGCATGGATTTCCAATGCGCATCGCCCTCGAAGACTTCCCCATATTCCTTGGTGAACTGCGACGAGGAGACTGCGGCGCGAACCGCAGTTTCGATTTCCTGCGGCGAGGGCCAAACATCTTTCAGGTAAACCGGCTTGCCTGCGGTGTCATTGCCCAGCGGTTCCGTGGTGATGTCGACATCCATGCGGCCCGCGAGCGCATAAGCGACGACAAGCGGCGGCGACGCCAGGTAATTAGCGCGCACCAGCGGATGAATCCGGCCTTCGAAATTGCGGTTTCCACTGAGCACCGCCACGGCCACCAAATTGTTTTCCTTGATGGCCGCGCCAATGGGTTCCGGCAGCGGGCCGCTGTTGCCAATGCAGGTGGTGCAACCGTAGCCGACGAGGTGGAAATTCAGTTTGTCCAGGTACGGGGTGAGGCCCGCGGCTTGCAAATAATCGGTGACCACTTTTGATCCCGGAGCGAGGCTCGTCTTCACCCAGGGCTTGATGTGTAGGCCGCGTTCGACCGCCTTTTTGGCGAGCAATCCCGCGCCAATCATCAGCGAAGGATTCGAAGTGTTCGTGCAACTGGTGATGGCCGCAATAACCACGGCGCCGCTCGAAAGATCAAACGCGTCGCCATTATTGCGAACTGGAACGCTCTTGGCCGGTATCCCTTCCACAACTTTCGTGAACGAAGACTTTGCCTGGCGTAGCGGTACGCGATCCTGCGGGCGTTTTGGCCCTGCGACGGCTGGCTCCACGCTGCCAAGGTCTAGTTCCAGCGTGTCGTTGAAGAGGGGCGCAGGGGTCTCGTCGGTGCGGAAGAGTATTTGCTCCTTGCAATAAGCCTCCACCAGCGCAATCTGTTCGGAAGGACGCGCGGTAAATCGCAGGTACGCGAGCGTTTCGGAATCGACCGGGAAAAAGCCCATGGTCGCGCCGTATTCCGGCGCCATGTTGGCGATGGTCGCGCGGTCGGGAACGCTCAGGCTGGAGAGGCCGGAGCCGTAAAACTCGACGAACTTTCCGACCACGCCTTTCTTGCGCAACATTTCTGTGACCGTCAGCACCAGGTCTGTGGCGGTTGAGCCTTCGGGCAAGCGGCCGTGCAAACGAAATCCAACAACTTCGGGAATCAGCATCGAGGAAGGCTGGCCGAGCATGGCAGCTTCGGCTTCAATTCCGCCAACGCCCCAACCGAAGACGCCGAGCGAATTCACCATCGTAGTGTGCGAGTCGGTCCCCACAACGGAGTCGGGATAAGCTTCCCAGCGGTTGCCAAAGGGCATCGCGCAAACGACACGGGCCAGGTACTCGAGATTCACCTGATGGCAAATTCCCGTGTCTGGCGGCACGACTTTGAAGTTTTGAAACGCGGTTTGTCCCCAACGTAGAAAGGCATAGCGCTCGACGTTGCGTTGAAATTCCAGTTCGGCATTCAAGCCGAAGGCATTGACGTTGCCGAAGTTATCCACTTGCACGGAATGATCGATGACCAGTTCCGCGGGGAAAAGAGGATTGATGCGCTTGGCGTCGCCGCCCATTTTCACCACGGCTTCGCGCATGGTGGCCAAATCCACGATCGCGGGCACGCCCGTGAAGTCCTGCAACAGGACACGAGCCGGCATGAAAGCAATTTCTTTCTCGGGAGCGCCGGGCCTCCAGCGCGCGAGGGCTTGGATATCCTCGGCGTGGACAAAGCGGCCATCTTCGCAGCGAAGCAGGTTTTCGAGGAGAATGCGTAGCGAGAAGGGAAGCTTCGCCAGTTCGGAGACGCCCTGTTTCTCGAGCAGGTCGAGGCGGTGAACTTCAAACGTCTGAGCTCCGACGTTGAGCTTGTCGCGCGTGCGGAAGGAATTTCCCGCGTTGATGGCCATCCTTTGCGATCCTTTCGCTGTAGGAAGCAGCCTTCTATGATAACCGAAATCGCATCCGAGCGCCGTGCGGCTATACTGGTAGAGGCGTGAACATTGTTCTGATATCAACGTACGAGATGGGCCGTCAACCTTTTGGCTTGGCGTCGCCAGCGGCTTGGCTGCGAAACCGCGGGCACCAAGTGACTTCGCTCGATCTATCGCGGCAAGCAATCGATGAGCCCGTAGTTCGCGGAGCCGCGCTCATCGCGGTCTACCTGCCCATGCATACGGCAACGCGGCTGGCGGTGCAGCTCATTCCAATCCTGCGCAAAGTGAATCCGAGCGCGCATCTTTGCTGTTACGGCTTATACGCTCCCATGAACGAGGAGTATCTGCGGACGCTGAGCGTTTCCACAATCCTTGGCGGCGAGTTCGAGGAAGGGCTAGTGCATCTGGCAGAGCGCTTGGGGCAGAACGGCAGCGGCAGCAATTGCTCAGGCGTGCCGCGGCCCGAGCCGTTAATTTCGCTGGCGCGGCAGAAATTCATTCCGCCCGACCGGCAAGGACTCGCGTCTCTTGCAAAATACGCGCACGTCATTCTTCCCGCTGGCGAGCATCGCGTTGCCGGTTACACGGAAGCGAGCCGGGGATGCAAGCACCTTTGCCGGCACTGTCCGATTGTTCCGGTCTACAAAGGCGTCTTCCGGATCGTGGAGCGCGAAGTCCTGCTCGAAGATATACGTCAGCAGGTAGTTGCTGGAGCGCAACACATTACGTTCGGTGATCCTGATTTTTTCAATGGCGTCGGGCACGCCAGGGGTCTTGTGGAGGCGTTGCACCACGAATTTCCGCGGCTGACGTACGACGTTACGATCAAAATCGAACACTTACTTCGGCACAAGAATCATCTCGCCACCTTGCGCGACACGGGTTGCCTCTTCGTCACCAGCGCTGTCGAATCCGTGGACGACGAGGTGCTGCGCCACCTCGACAAAGGCCATACAAGGGCGGATTTTCTCGAAGTCAATCGCATCTTTCGCGAGTTACGCTTGGTCTTGCAGCCGACGTTTGTGCCGTTCACGCCCTGGACGACGTTGGAGAGCTACCTCGATTTGCTGCGTGTCTTGCGCGAGAACGATCTAGTCGAAAATGTCGCACCGATCCAGCTTGCGATCCGGCTTCTGATTCCTGCCGGCTCGCGATTGCTGGAGCTCGAGGAAGTGCGACGTATGGTTGCGCCTTTTGATCCTTCCGCATTGGTTTACCCTTGGCAGAGTCCAGATCCGCGCGTCGACGAACTCTGCAAGGAGGTTGAAGAGATTGTTGCCACCAGTGAAAAGCGGAAGCTCCCTCGGCGAGCCATTTTCGAACGCATTTGGAAAGCCGTGCACCAAGCGGCGGGCGAAGAAGCGGAGTTCGCGGCACAGCCCGTTCTCGTTTCCCGCGCGGAAGTCCCTTATCTCAATGAGCCCTGGTACTGTTGAGCCGAGCCAACGCGGGACCAGTTGGTCCCCTTCGCCCAAGCCAAAGAGTCTTTGCCGCAGACGGAGTCGTTCGTTTGAGTCGAGAGTCCTTGTCTCCCGCAGCAAATAACACGGCCAAGCGATTGCTGCTCTTCACCGCGAAGTTGGGCTACCAAACGCGGAGCTTTGAAGACGCGGCGCGCAAGCTGGGCGTACAACTGGTTTACGTCACGGATCGTTGTCACCAACTCAAAGACCCGTGGGGCGATCAGGCGATCCCCGTGCATTTTGAATCCCCCGAAGAGGCTGCATACACGGTGATGGAAAAACTGCGCGGACAGGATGTCGCAGGAGTTCTGGCTTTAGGCGATCGTCCCGCCGCCGCTGCGGCCTATGTCGCACGCGGCCTCGGAATCGCGTACAACCATCCCGCCTCGGTCGAAGCCTGCCGAAACAAATTGCGAATGCGAGAAGTCTTTCGAGACGCAGGGTTACGCGGGCCCTGGTTTCGAGGCTTTCCCGTCACTCCCATTCCCGAACCTGCGCTGGTGGGCATTTCGTTTCCCTGCGTGCTGAAGCCGATTTCCCTTTCCGCCAGCCAAGGAGTGATGCGCGCAAACAATCGCAAGGAATTTCTTGCCGCAGGGGAACGTCTTCGTCGGCTGTTGGAATCCGCCGAGATTCGCGCCACGCGTGAGCCGAATCTCGATCAGATGATCGTGGAGGGTTACATCCCGGGCGGGGAGGTGGCCGTCGAAGGTCTTCTCACCGAAGGTACTTTGCGAATCCTGGCAATTTTCGATAAGCCCGACCCGCTCGAAGGCCCGTATTTTGAGGAGACCATCTACGTCACGCCTTCCAGGCTTCCGGAGGCTACGCAAACTGAAATCGAGAAGTGCGCCAGGGATGCAACACGCGCGCTTGGCCTCACGCACGGCCCGATTCACGCGGAGTTTCGAATTAGCGACGACAGCGTTTGGCCCATCGAAGTCGCGGCGCGTCCCATTGGCGGCCTCTGCGCGCGGGCATTGTGGTTTCGCACGAGCGACACGAAGGCGGAGATCGGGCTGGAAGAATTGCTCCTTGGCCATGCCCTCAAGATGCCGGGCAGCGATCCGCAGCGTGAAGTCCAGGCCTCCGGCGTCATGATGATTCCCGTTCCGCACAGCGGAATTTTGGAGAGCATTTCTGGAGTCGAAGCAGCTCGCGCGACGCACCGGATTACTGAGCTAATTATCACGGCGCGGCTGCACGATTACATTGCCGCCTGGCCCGAGGGTTCCAGCTATCTGGGATTTCTCTTTGCAAAGGGAAGCACGGCCGAAGAAGTGGAGCAGGCCATCCGGGAGGCGCACAAGAAATTGCGTTTCAGCATCACGCCGCGGCTGCCGGTCGAACACCCAGCCACGCGGCGGCTGCCTGTGAAAGGCTAACTTAACTTAGCCTTTGGCCTTGGGTGGAACGTATCCCTCGGGCAATTTCGCGCCTTCGCCAAAGAAAAACTGTTCCATCTGTTCACCCATGATTTTCTGTGAGTTGGGGTCGAGCGGATTCAAGCGGTACTCGTTCATGACCATCTTGGAGTATTCGAGCCACAGCTTCCACGCGTCTTTCGAAACGTTTTCGTAGACGCGTTTCCCCAGCTCTCCTTGCCACGGGATGCGGTCCAGGCCCGGCAATTCCTTCCCGAATTTGACGCAGTGCACCATACGCGTCCCCGGCTTCACTGGTTCGCTTGGCGGTGCCGGCGTCGAGTCGCAGGATTCGTTGGGCATGCTGTTCTCCTTGAGTGGCTGTCCAATTTCACCTTACTGCAACTTCGCCGAAAATCCTAGCTGCCGCGGCATTTGTGAGCCGACACGAACTGCCCACTTGTTTGGGAGGGCCGAAATCTTCGACACCATCTTTGACAAGGGCCCCACAGTCACCCATGAATTTTGCAGAACCGCGAATTTTTGAGACATTGTAAGCGTCTGGTTGCTCGATTTTCTCCAAAGAACCGGAGGGGTATCGACTTGCCCAAAATCACCACCCTGTTTTGGGACATCGGCGGCGTCATCCTGACCAACGGTTGGGACCGCAAGTCGCGGAAAGATGCCGCCGCCACATTTCATTTGGATTGGGAAGAATTCGAAGACCGGCACGACCTCTCCTTTCCCGCTTTCGATAGCGGGCAGATTACCTTGAATGAGTACCTTGATCGCACGCTCTTCTATCGTGCCCGTTCGTTCACGCGCGAGGAGTTTACCGCCTTCATGTTTGCGCAGTCCAAAGAGTATCCCGAAACGCGAGCAATTCTGGACAAATTGACGAATACGCAGAAATATTTTGTCGGCGCCATTAATAACGAACCTCTGGAGCTCAACCAATACCGCATCGAGGCCTTCCACCTTCGAAGAAACTTCTTGGTCTTCTTCAGTTCCTGTTACGTGCGTTCGCGCAAGCCGGAAGAGACCATTTTTCGCATAGCGCTGGAGGTGACGCAACGGCCGCCCGAGCAGTGCCTTTTCATCGACGACCGCCCGTTGAACCTCGAAAGTCCGCGGAAACTAGGGATGAACACGATTCATCACGAGGATGCGGAGCAATTGCGCTCAGAACTTGCGAAATATGGCGTTGAGGTATAGTAACGCCACGCGGTTCGGCCGACTCAAATAGGCAGAAGGAGACACGATGGCTGGGGAGACGAGTCGTTCCGGGTCGATTTACGGGGGAGTGGCGGAACCCTGCACGGTAGTTCTGTTTGGCGCTTCGGGAGACTTGGCCAAGCGCAAGGTCATCCCCGCGATGTACGACTTGGCGGTCCATAACGCATTGGGGCCGCGATACGCCATCGTCGGATTCGCTCGCACGGCCATGAGCGAGGAAGCTTTCCGCGCCGGTTTGGGCGAGGCCGCCAAGACGATTTCTGAAGTCGGGCCGATTGATCCCAAACAGTGGGACGCTTTCGCTTCCAATCTTTATTATTGTCCCGGCGATTACGCGAACCCGGAATCGTATGCGCAGCTCTGCAAGTGCCTGACCGAGTTGGAAGCGGCCAAGAACCTGGGTGGCAATCGCTTGTTCTATCTTTCCACGCCGCCCGAAGTTTACCCGGATATCGTTCAGCAGTTAGGGCGTGCATGTATTGCCCGCCCGGCGTCACAGAATTCCTGGACACGCATCATCATCGAGAAGCCTTTTGGAAGAGATCTGGCTTCAGCACGGGCGCTCAATCAGATTGTCCTCAACGTGTTCGATGAAAAGCAGGTCTACCGCATTGATCATTACCTGGGCAAAGACACGGTCCAGAACCTGCTCGTGCTGCGGTTTGGCAATGGGATCTTTGAGCCGCTCTGGAACCGCAATTACGTGGATCACGTGCAAATCACGGCATCGGAAACCCTCGGTGTCGAGCGCCGCGGGGGCTTTTATGAAACTGCCGGTGCGCTTCGCGACATGATTCAAAGTCATGTTCTGCAACTAACTTCTCTGGTGGCTGTTGAACCGCCCGCCGCCTTCGATGCCACGGCCGTCCGCAACGAAAAATTGAAAGTGCTCCAGTCCATCCGCCCTTTCAATCTGGAAATGGTGGCGCAGTCTGTCGTTCGCGGACAATATGCACCCGGAAGAATCGGCGACCAGCCCGTGCCCGGTTACCGCGAAGAGCCCGGCGTGAATCCTGCTTCGAAAACGGAAACTTTCGTTGCCGGAAAATTGCTGATCGACAATTGGCGCTGGGCCGGCGTCCCGTTTTACATCCGTACGGGGAAGCGCCTTGCAAAACGCAGCACGGAAATCATGATTCAGTTTCACTGCGCACCGCATATCGTATTCCGCGAGCGTGAGGTGCAGCCCAATCGCCTGGTCCTGAATATCCAGCCCGACGAAGGAATTTCCATCAGCTTTGGCGCCAAGCGCCCGGGCACGGAAATGAGCATTGGCAACGTCACCATGGATTTCAGGTATCGCGAAGGATTCGGAGACACTACCCGCAGCGCTTACGCCACTCTGGTGAACGATTGCGTGCGCGGTGACGCCACGCTTTTTGATCGCGGCGACAGCGTCGAAGCCGCGTGGTCACTGGTTGATCCTATCCTGGACGTTTGGAGCGCGGCGCGGACCGCTACTGTGCCACAGTATCCAGCCGGCAGTTGGGGCCCGCGCGAATCCGATCTTTTGCTCGAACGCGATGGCCGGCGGTGGTATAACCCATAGTTGCATTATTCCTTGAAACGATTTAAAAGAGGGGATTACAGGGGGAGCGGTGATCCTTGCGGGGGATGTGGGCGGCACAAAATGCAACTTGGCGCTGTTTTCGGAGAAAGGCGGCGACCTCTTGCCGGTCTTCCGGCAGCGGTTTGCCAGCAAGGAATTTGCGCAGTTCGAATTGATCGTCAAGGAATTTTCCCGCCAGGCTGCGGAACATCTCGGAGGGGGACGGATTGATGCCGCTGGATTCGGCATCGCCGGTCCGGTCATTAATGGTCGCGTGCGCGCCACGAATCTCCCTTGGATCGTGGAGACCGAATCGCTCATTAAAGAGATCAATGTTCCCCACGTGGTTTTGCTGAATGACTTGGGCGCGTGGGGGCATAGCCTCGAACACCTTGCGCCCGAAGATTTCTGCGTCTTGAATCCGGGAAAACCGGAGCCGGGCGGCACGCGGGCGCTGCTTGCGGCGGGAACGGGCCTGGGCGAGTCAATTCTCTTCTGGGACTCGGGGCGCTACCGTGTTGTGCCTTCCGAAGGCGGGCACTCCGATTTTGCTCCCCACACGGAGCAGCAGATCGAATTGCTGCGCTTCATGCGCCGCCGTTATCCACAGGTCAGTTGGGAACTCATTCTTTCGGGCCGGGGCTTCCGCACCATTCATGAGTTCTTGGCCCCGAAAGTGATGCATGGCACGTTTGAGGACCCCGACGCGGACCCTGCCCCCGAGATCACGCGGCGAGGTTTAGACAAATCGTGTCGCGTCTGCTCGGACACCGTGGACCTGTGGACCGCGATCTATGGTGCCGAGGCGGGAAACCTTGCGCTAAAAGTTCTGGCGCTGGGCGGCGTCTACGTCGCCGGTGGCATCGCCGTCAAAATCCTCGAAAAAATGAAGGACGGCACTTTTTTTCATGCCTTCAAGGACAAATGGAAATTTGAGGGGCTCCTCAGCAATATCCCCGTTTCCATCATCTTGAATGAATCCGCCCCACTGCTGGGTGCTGCCTACGAAGCCTTGGCCGCCGCGGATAAATAGTTTCCAACCTCCTTCCGATCTTCCCCATTCTACTCGGGAGGCGTTTCGTCTTTCCCTCCCTCAATTCTTTGATAAGCTAGAGCAACGCGATTCCTCAAGGAACGGCCTTGCCAGACCGTCTCCCCGATTTCAGACACAGGCCAGGGAGTGAAGCCCAAGGAGTACGAGATGAGCAGTGCAGTAACCACCCAAGTCCTCGAGCTTGAAAACTATGTGAACGGCGCGTGGCGGCGAGCCACCACTTCTGAATATTGTGACGTAACCAACCCCGCGACCGGCGAGTTGCTGGCGCGCACTCCGCTCTCGACTTCTGCCGATGCCGACGCTGCCGTGCAGGCGGCTGCCGCCGCGTTTCCTTCCTGGCGCCGCACGCCTCCCGGCGAGCGCATTCAATATCTTTTCAAGCTGAAGAATCTTCTCGAAGAGAATCTGGACGAGCTGTCGCGCATCCTCACCACCGAAAATGGCAAGACTTTCGCAGAGGCCAAGGCGGAGATGCGGCGCGGCATTGAGAATGTTGAAGTTGCCTGCGGTATCCCCATGATGATGCAGGGCTACAACCTCGAAGACGTCACCCCCGGCGTCGACGAAATGCAAATTCGCCAGCCGCTGGGAGTCGTCGCCGCCATCACGCCCTTCAATTTTCCCGCGATGATCGTCTACTGGTTCTTGCCCTATGCCATCGCCTGCGGCAACACCTTCATCCTGAAGCCGTCTGAGCGCGTTCCTCTTTCGATGCGCCGCGCCTTCGAATTGCTGGAGAAGACCGGTTTGCCCAAAGGCGTCGTCAACCTTGTTAACGGCGGCCGCGACGTCGTCAACGCGCTTTGCGATCATCCGCAAGTGCGTGCCATCAGCTTTGTTGGTTCTACGCCCGTGGCAAGGCATGTCTACGCTCGTTCCGCGGCCAGCGGCAAACGCATGCAGTGCCAAGGCGGCGCGAAGAATCACGTTATCGTTCTTCCAGACGCCGACATGGAACTCGCCACGCAAATCATCAGCGACAGCGCGTTTGGCTGCGCCGGGCAGCGCTGCCTGGCGGTTTCCGTGGCGGTCACCATCGGCGAAGCGCAAAGAACGTTTCGAGATTCCATCGCGCAAGCCGCTTCCACAATTCGCGTGGGCAACGGCCTCGAGCCTGGCGTTCAGATGGGGCCGGTTATCACCAAGGAAAGCAAGCAGCGCATCGAAGGGCTGATTAGCGCCGGCGTGGGAGAAGGCGCGAAGCCCATTCTCGATGGCCGCAATACGACAATCCCGAAGTATGAGGCGGGGAATTTTCTGACGCCCACGATTCTCGACGGTCTTCCTTCGACGAGCGCGCTCGCACACACGGAGATCTTTGGCCCAGTGCTGAGCCTGATTCACGCCGATTCCATCGACGAGGCCATGGATTTTCTCCGCCGCAGCCCGTACGGCAATCAAGCCTCGCTTTTCACGACTAGCGGTTCGGCGGCGCGCCGTTTCCGTTACGAAGCGCCCGCGGGAAATATCGGCATCAACATCGGTGTCGCCGCGCCTATGGCTTATTTTCCATTCAGCGGCTGGAAAGAGAGTTTCTTCGGCATTCTCCACGGCCAGGGACGCGATGCGGTGGAATTCTTTACCGAATCAAAAATCGTGATCGAGCGCTGGTCACGCCAGGAAACGCGCAAGTTCTGAAAAACTCTCATCAGCGGGATTCGCTTACTAGGATTCTTTTTCGATGACCACAAAGCCTCTTCACCTCGACATGCACGAGCAAATCGAATGCGCGCACACGCTGGCTTCGCGCTTCTATACCGACCCCGCCATTCTCGAAATCGAGAAGACGCGCGTTTTTCAGCGCACCTGGCAATTGGTCGGCACTCTCCATCAACCCTGCGGCGAGGTGAACGGAACCAACCGCACGATCTCCGACCCCGAAAGTTTCTTCACCGTGGACGTCGTCGGCGAGCCGGTCATCGTCGTTCGCGACAAGCAGGGCGAACTCCGCGCCTTCAGCAATGTTTGCCGTCATCGCGCCGGGCCGATCGCGCTCGGCTGCGGCTGCAAGAACGTTCTGCGCTGCCAGTATCACGGTTGGACCTACACCCTCGACGGCCGTTTGATTGGCACTCCGGACGTGGATGGCGTCGAGTTCTTTGACCGCAGCACCATGGGCATGGTGCCGCTGCGCTGTGAAACCTGGGGCCAGTTCATTTTTGTGAATCTCGATCTCCAGGCCGAGCCACTCTCCGCGTACCTCGGCCAGATTCCCGACCAAGCGCGCGCCGTCCAGTTTGAGGGCCTCGAATTCGCCGAGCGCCGCGACTATGTGATCGATTGCAACTGGAAGGTGTACGTCGACAACTATCTCGAGGGCTATCACATCCCTATCGCGCATCCCGGCTTGATGAAAGAAATCGATTACGCGCAATACCGCACGGATACCTTCCGCTACTACTCCCAGCAGTTCGCGCCTATTCGCGCGATGATGCCCGAAGATGCCGGTGAGCGCCTCTACGCCCCGGGAACCGGCCTGCAGAATGCCCTGTACTTCTGGATTTTTCCCAACCTGATGCTCAACATTTACCCTGACAACATCTCCACGAATGTGATTGTGCCGCTTTCGCACGAAAAAACGCTGACCATTTTCGAATGGTTTTTCCACGACGTGGCTTCCCAAAAAACCCGCGAACGCATCCAGCGTGCCGTCGCCTTCAGCGACGAAGTCCAACAGGAAGACATCGGCCTCTGCGAAAATGTTCAGAAAGGCTTGCGCTCTTCGACCTATGACCGCGGGCGTTACTCGGTGAAGCGCGAAAACGGCGTCCACCACTTCCACATGCTGCTGAACGAATTCCTCGGACGTCCCTGACCGTCTGCGGATGCTCCCGTGATCATTCTCTTGATGGGCCCCGCTGGATCAGGCAAGACCACCGTCGGAAAGTTGCTTGCGTTTGCTCTTTCCTGGGAGTTTGCCGATGGCGATGATTTTCATTCGCCCGCGAACCGGGAAAAAATGTCGCGCGGCATTGGCCTCAGCGATGAAGACCGCATTCCCTGGCTCGATGCCATCCGCGACGCGATGCAAAAATGGCAGGCGCAGGGGAGAAACGTCGTTCTGGCCTGCTCCGCATTGAAGCGCAACTACCGCGAGTTGCTGGGAATCCATTCGAACGCCCAGAACGTCAAGCTGGTCTACCTGAAGGGCACTTACGATCTACTTCTGGAGCGCCTCCGCTCCCGAAAGGGCCATTACGCAACGGAGCAGCTCCTGGCCAGCCAGCTCGCCGACCTTGAGGAACCAACCGACGCCATCACCATTGACGTGGCAAAGTCTCCCGAAGAAATCGTCTCCGAAATCCGCCGACGTCTCCGCCTCGCCTGATCGTGTTTACTTCACAGGTTGGAAAGTCTTGTCTGCAATCGCTTTGCGAATCCAACGCATCAAAGTGATTGCCTTGAATTCGGCAAAGAACGTTGTGCCTTTCGCATCCTCGATGGGAATCGCGAAGCTGTATCTCTGGTCCTGGACTTTCACTACGTAGAAGAAATTCCCGTCTCTGTAGAGAGAGAAAACAGCCTTGTTGTTACCGGCGACGATCGCTTTCAAGTCGTGGCCCATGGAGTTGGTCATTTTGGTGCGAGCCCAGAGACTAAGGCTTTGCCGGCGCCGGTGCCGGCGCTGGCTTCGAACTCGGAGCCGCGGGCGCCGTCCCGAAATTCACCTTGGGAGCCTGCCGCGCCCCTTCTTCGGTTTTGAAATACGCGTCGTTGCGCGTGAATCCGCTCATGCTGGCCACCAGGCTGTTCGGAAAAGTGGCGATGAACGTGTTGTAGTCCTGCACCACCTGGTTGTAACTCCGGCGCTCAACGGCAATGCGGTTCTCCGTTCCCGCAAGCTCATCCTGTAAACGAAGGAAGTTCTCATTTGACTTGAGCTGCGGATAGTTCTCCACGACCACAAGCAATCGGCCAAGCGCTGAATCCAGCTGGCCGTTCGCAGCGATTTTTTCGGCGGGCGTGCGCGCGCCCAATAGGGCTGAGCGAGCTTTCGCGATATCCCCGAATACAATCTGCTCCTGCGCCGCGAATCCCTTCACTGTTTCCACAAGGTTGGGGATCAAATCCGCGCGCCGTTGCAGCACCACATCCACCTGCGCCCATGCTGCGTTTACCGCTTCCTTCTTGATGGCCATCTGGTTCCTGCGGCCGATGAACGAGCTTCCCAAAAGCAGCGCGATGACCGCCAACACCACCAGGACTACGATAACGTTCTTCATATTCACCTCGAATCCGGCGATTTCAATTGCTCGTTTTCTTCACGCGCTGCCATTCCCGCTTCGGAAAATGATGGTCGAGCGCGTGCAACACTTTTTCCAATGCTTTTAGATACGCACCGTACACAGGAACAATTTCTCCGTGAAATTCGCCGCTTTCGCGCAGTTTCAAAAGCGCGTCGAGGGCCGCCTGGTCGGCGCCTGTCAGTGCCGCGGCCCGCGCGGTAATTTCGTGCGCGTGCGATGGCGATTGCTCCCCAAAAGCAATCACTGTATGGCGAAGCAGCGTCAGCACGCCAGAAAAAGATTTTCGCAGCACCGGGGCCAGTTCGTTCACGTTTCCCGGTGCGCGAAGATAATGCTGCCGCAACTTCAAGAGAATCGTTCGCAAGTCATGCTCAACCTGCAGCCGGTGGAGATTCATGGGCACTTCGATTTTGGCAACCAGGTCCTCTCCATGCAGCACGCGGCGTTCATGTTTCATGTCCAGGATTTCGATCGCAAAAACATCGGCGGCTTCCCGCAATTCCTCGTGGGTGAAAAACAGCGGCGCGGGCTCTTTTTGCTCGACGCACCACCATTTCACCACGCCTGCCAGCCGGCCAAGTTCTTCCACGGTCAGCGAACGCAGAATGCAAACGACGTTGAGGTCGGAGTGTCCTTCGCGAAAATCTCCCCGCGCCGCCGAGCCAAACAAAATGACGCATTCCAGGTTGCTGGCCGCAAACTCTTTCAGCCGTTTCACCAGTTCCGTCAGCTTTGCATCCGAAGAAAGCATTTTCGCCTCATTCCTTGCGCTTCGTCTTACCAGCTTCCCGAAGCGCCTCCGCCTCCGCTGCTCCCGCCGCCGAATCCGCCAAATCCTCCTCCGCCGCCTCCCCATCCGCTTGAGCCGCCGCCAAACCCGCCGCCGCCCCAACCGCCTCTGGACCCCCGCCCGGAATTGGCCATCATCCCCAGTAAAAACCATAACAGGCCGCTTCCACCTGATCCGCCACCACGGAATCCGCGCCCTCCCGACGAGCGCCCGAGAAAAGAGAACAAGATAATCAGCCCCACAAACAACCAGAAGAGCCCAATCCCGCCTCCATTATTTCCATGCCTAACCCGCCGCGCCGGAGGCTGGCCGCTCAGCGTGACGTTCGCATCGTCGGCGATGTACTTTGTCAGCTGCCACGCGGCCGTTTCCACGGCGTCGCCGTAATCGCCCTGCCGCAGAAACGGCACCATTGCGCGTCCCGCGTCGCCCGCGCGCGCATCATTAATGATCGGTTCGAGGCCATAGCCAACTTCAATGCGGTACTTTCGGTCATTCGGCCCCACCAACAACAGAACGCCGCGATTTTCTTTTTTGCTTCCGATTCCGAGCTGCTTGAAAAGATCGACTGCATAATACTCGACGCTTTGTCCATCTAGCGATCGCACCGTCACGATGGCCATCTGCGCGCCCGTTTTCTGCTCCAGTTCCGTGCACAATGCTTCCAGACGTGCTGTCTTCTCCGCGCCAATCACTCCCGCTAGGTCCGTCACATAACCTGTGGGATGAATGCTCTTGATATCTTCCGCGTGTGCCAGAGACGTGCCAAGACCCGCGCCAATAAGTGCGGCGCACAGCAACGTAGCAGTTCGAAATGAATGGGCAGGGCGCATTTTGGAGATCTGGAAGGCTCGCAGGCTTCCTCTATTTCTACGTTAGGCCAGCAACCAAAATATCATGCCGTGCGCCCTTTCACAGTACGTCGCCCGACTCGCACCCTAGCGCGCCCGTCCTGTTTTCTTATTCTGTGATTCATCGTATCCTTGAGCGACACGGAATTATCTCCCCGCACTTTCCCGAAAAGGCCGTTTCGCATTTCAGGGCGTTTCAGGAACTGATTCGTGCGGCCCGAGGTCGTTGAAGCCAAAGTCAGGGAATTCAAGGCCAGAAAAATGAGCGACGTCAAGACAGCCCGGCCCGTCTGGAAGCCCGCCGGCAAAGTGCACACCGGCGAGCAGCCGTTCAAATATCCTTTGCAGAGAGAGTTCGTCGAGCCGGATTGGCGCAGGCTCCCAGGCTACAAAGACGTTACCGCCGCCGAGTGGGAAACCGCTCTTTGGCAGCGCCGCCACACCGTCAAAAACCTGAAAGAAGTTCAAGCCGTTTTCGGCCCGCTGCTGCCGCAAAGCCTTCTCGAAGGCATGGAGCGCGACATCAAAGAGCGCGCTACCATGTCCATTCTCATCCCCCCGCAGATGCTGAATACGATGGACGAAAAGGACTTGTGGAACGATCCTGTCCGCCGCTACATGCTTCCCGCGTTTGACGATCGCAATCCCGACTGGCCGAGCCATCCCAAATCCAGCCGTGACAGCCTGCACGAATCGGATATGTGGGCCGTTGAAGGTCTTACGCATCGCTATCCGACAAAAGTCCTCGCGGAAATGCTCTCGACCTGTCCGCAATACTGCGGTCACTGCACGCGCATGGACCTTGTCGGCAACGATGTACCGCAAGTGGTCAAGCTGCGCTTCCAGCTTCCGCAGAAAGATCGCTACGAGCAGATGCTCGACTATCTGCGCAAGACACCTTCCGTGCGCGACGTGGTCGTTTCTGGCGGCGATATCGCCAACATGCCCATCGCGCAACTCGAACCCTTCGTTTCGGCGCTCATGGATATTCCCAACATCAAGGACATTCGCCTTGCCACCAAGGGACTCATGGGCATTCCGCAACACTTCCTGCAGGACGAAGTGTTGAAAGGATTCGAACGTTTAGCCAAGAAAGCGCGCGAGCGCGATGTGGATTTGGCGCTGCATACGCAT
>QHYM01000169.1 GCA_003223295.1 Acidobacteriota bacterium
CGGTAACTCTTTTAGGGAGAATGCGTTGGAGGTAGCTTATTTAAGGGGAAAAGGGGTGCCTACGCAATGGGGATTCAAAAATCCACCGGATTTCCGCAAATGTGCAAATGGAACGCTTTTACCATTGACTCAGCGGGGGCACTCTGTAAGTATGCACTCCGGCAAGGGAAAATATTTTCCCACATCCAAAAGGATAGAGTTCATCGATGAGCGGAACGAGTGTCGTGCCTCCCGTGGCCGAAGACCGCAGTCGCCGGTCCCTTCCTTTAGGAGCAGTGAGTCGGCTATTGGACACATTGGAAAAACCATTGATCGTCGCTGATCGCAGCGGAAGCCTGCTGCTCGCAAATGCGCGAGCACGGCGGTGCCTGGAATCGCAAGGATTCAAAGAAACGGACGAACCCAATCTGTTTGGCGACCTGCTGAAACTCGATGCGGCCAAGATTTTTGGACAAGTTGAAAAAGGCGAGCACGAAGTCAACGTACACATCGGGCCGGCGGAAAAGAGAACCAGTGCGCGGATTCAATGGATCCCGGAATCAGATTGGCTTGTCGTGGAAATCGAAAGCAAGACGGAAGAGCTCAGAGGCGCCGATCCGGCAACGCAGCTCACGGTGCAAGAACTACTCCAGGAACGCGAGATCACTTACAGAAATCTTCTTGCGGCCTATCTGAAATTACAAGAGGTGAACCGCCAGAAGACCGTGTTTCTTGCGTCTGCCGCTCACGAGTTGAAGACGCCTCTGGCTGTAATCAAAGGTTATTACGACTTATTGCTTGCCGGTTCGCTGGGCCGCCTGACGGACAAACAGCGAGACATCCTGGAAGAATCCAAAGAGAGTTGCGAACGGCTGGTTCGGCTCGTTTCCATGTTCCTGAATTATTCGGCACTGGAGAGCGGCAAGCTCGTCCTGCAACTCCGCGAGAATGACTTGCGAGATTGCTTGGATGAGCTTTCGAAGCGGTGGTCGGAGGCATTTCAGCGGAAGGGCGTGCGCCTGGAAGCGAATATCGATCCTTCCATACCGACTTTCCGTTTCGATTATCAGAAGGTTCAGCAGGTCGCGGCGAATCTGCTCGACAATGCCTTGAAACATACGCCAAGCGGCGGCACGGTGGAGCTGCGAGCGGCCCCGCATTTCTGGGAGCGCCGAGTGACAACCATGGCTCCTTTGGAGGAGCGCCGAAGATTTCGCCTTCCGCGGCCAAACAGCGTTGAGGTGAGCGTGCAAGATTCCGGCGCGGGCATTCCCGCCGAACATCATCAGGAAATCTTTGAAGATTTTGTGAGGGTCGACAGGAATACTTCAGGGATGGGACTGGGGCTGGCGATCGCAAAGCGGCTCATTCAGGCGCACCGCGGCAAGATCTGGGTAGAGAGCGACCCCAATTCGGGAAGCAGATTCACATTTTTGTTGCCGATGGACCAAGGCTAACAGCAAAAAGTTTGCCCAAGAAAGGGAAGAATCGATGGCTGAGAAAGAAAGAATCCTTGTTGTGGATGACGAACCGAGCATTCGAAAGTATCTGCAGACGCTTCTGGAAGTAGACGGGTTCGATGTGGAGACAGTCAGCTCCGGCAGAGAGGCGCTGAACAGAGTGAAGAAAGGCGAACGTCCGGACTTCATCATCCTGGACGTGTTGATGCCGGAAATGAACGGCATAGATACGCTGACGGAACTGATGCAGATCGACCGCACCCTGAATGTGATTATGCTGTCGTGCTCGAATGAAGTGGGGACAGTGGTGGAGGCCATCCGCATCGGGGCGCACGACTACCTGACCAAGCCATTCGAAAAAACAGAGCTGGATGCGGCGATGCTGAAGTCGCGGCAGAAGAAACAGCTGGCTACAGAAAACCAGGCCCTACGAGATTACTGCGACCAGGTGACCGAGGATTTGAGCTTCCTGGCCGCGAGTCCGCAGATGGTACGAATCAGGCAACAGATTCTGCAAATCGCGCCGGTGGACGTGCCGGTGTTTATCTGCGGGGAAAGCGGCGTCGGCAAGGAAGTTGTCGCGCGCATGATCCACTTGCGTTCGAAGCGGCGGAACCAGCCGTTTGTGAAAGTGAACTGCGCCGCGCTGCCGGGAGAATTGCTGGAATCGGAACTGTTCGGGTTCGAGCAAGGCGCCTTTACCGGAGCGGTGAGAAGCAAGCCGGGCAAGTTTGAACTGGCCAACAAGGGGACGATTTTCCTGGACGAAATTGCGGAAATGAGCACGCATTTGCAAGCCAAATTGCTGCACGTTTTGCAAGATCATCAGTATTCCAGGCTGGGCGGGCGGCACATGGTAGAGACGGATGTGCGCGTGCTGGCGGCGACCAACGTGGAAGTGCACGAAGCCATGAAATCGGGACGTTTCCGCGAGGATTTGTATTACCGGCTGAACGTATTGTCCATCAACGTTCCGCCACTCCGGGAGCGCACGACGGAAATTCCGCTGCTGTTTCAACATTTCCTGCAGAAGTACAGCGAGAAATACGGCAAGCCCGGGCAACCGCCTTCCAAGTACCTGCTGGATGCGGCTATCAACTATCCGTGGCCGGGGAATTTGCGCGAGCTGGAGAATTTCGTAAAGCGTTACGTCATTCTCGAGGATGACGAAGGCAGCCTGCGCGAGTTGGTGGAGATGTCTTCAACGCGCCAGCGCACTTCACCCCGCGAAGAACCGGCGCCGCCAAAGGAGCAAGGGCTCAAGGCGCTGGTGCGCGGCTTGAAAGATGAAGCGGAGATGGAAGCGATCGCCGACGCGCTGGAGAAAACACGTTGGTGCCGGAAGGACGCGGCCAAGATGCTGGGAATCAGCTATAAGGCTCTACTTTACAAGATGCGGCAGTTCAATCTGGATACGCCGCGGACGAGGAAATCAGCGTCACCGTCAGGGGCGGAGGAAACTTCGCCCGTGGGGACGCGAAACGGATAGCAGGCTAGATTAGGTTGGTCAGGGAAAAGCAAGAAAGCGATATACTGCGGCTCAGCGATCGAGTTACTGTGTCTCGCGGTAAGCACCAACGCCTTCTAGTCCCAACAGGCGGGCGGAAGATAGAAGGAATCAAGCAAGCAAGGTTTCGGAACGTCCGGCTCAATTCAAAGAAGGGAACGCGGATGGAAAAGAAAGTTCCGCGGCGTGAACGCAAGAATGGGGGGCATCACCGAACGTCGTACCACTCGACGCTATGATCTGTCTTTAGCGGTCCTTGTTCGCGTCCCCAGGGAGAAGGTAATTGAATCCCAAAAGGGAAAGACCCGTGACATTTCCACACGCGGTCTATACTTCGTCATGGATCAAGACCCGCAAGCGGGGGCGCAACTCGACCTGATTCTGACATTGCCTACCGAGATGACGAGCGGCGCGGAAGTGCTGGTACATGCTTTGGGGAGAGTTCTGCGGGTTGAGCCGCGCATCGAGGATGGCAACCCGCGCATGGGCGTGGCCGCAGTGATCGAGAGATACGACATTGTTCGCGGAGAAGGGGCGCGAGCCTGACGGAAGCTTTTTGGACCGTCCCCGATCCCTCAGGTTAAGTCTACCAATAGCCTTTCCCGACGTTCAAAAAGGCTTCTTCAGAGCCTATTTCGATTTGGAACTGGTCTTGCTTCTAGGTAGAAATAGGCCTAGTATCCCGCCAGATTAGCCTTCGGAGGGTCCAATGAAGGTTGGTGATTTGATCGGTTCCCGCAAGGAGATCTTTACGGTCACAGAAGAGACGAGTGTCCACCAGGTAGCGCAGTATCTGCGGGCAAAAGAGGTGCGTACGGTCGGTGTGTTGGGTGCGAACGGGAAACTCACCGGCGTGATTTCGCAGAGCGACATTTCCGACAAGGTTGCCGCTGAAAACAAATGTCCAGCCTGGATGAAGGCCTCTGACATCATGACGCGTGAACTAGTCACCGTCACGGCGGAAAAGACGCTCGATGAATGCCTGCTGCTTATGGAACAGAACAGCATCTTCCATTTGATCGTGCTGAATGAGATGGGAGACTTTCGCGGCATGCTCTCGGTCAAGGACATTCTGCGAGTGGTAGCCTCCGATGAAAAAGCCAGGGCTGACCTGTTGGAAGCGTTTATTTTCCCGTCGAGGTAGGTCAGGCCCCGCACTGCTCAGCGCAGCCCAGCCCGGAGAGAAAAATAGTCTCGTCGGTAGGAGAAGTTTTTGCTATTTGGGATATGCGAAAACAGTGCTTTTTCGACCGCGAGTACTAAAACCTCGTCTGTCGGCGGCTATCTAAAGCATTGTAAATAAAATGGTTAGCGATCTGGTCGGGCCCGAATTGGGCTCAACGTCGCACTCCTCCGATGGCCTGCGATGTGCATCTCCTCTCCCGGCTACACTCATCAGTCGAACATGCCTGTCGAAAAGAGAAAAAAGGCCACGGGCTCAGAGCTGGCCAACGTCCTGCCGCCGGAAGAGGTTTTATTCGGCCGTTCCGAAGCCATGCGCGAGGTTCGGAAGAGGGCCGCTAAAATCGCCGCGACAAACATTCCGATTTTGCTGTGTGGCCCAAAAGGAAGCGGCAAAGAGGTCCTCTCCCGATGGATACACGGTCGCTCCGTAGTAGCGAGCGGGCAATTCGTTAAGGTCAATTGTGCCGCCATTCCTGGAACCCTGTTGGAGAGCGAGCTCTTCGGCTTCGAGAAGGGTGCCTTTAGCGGGGCCCATTCCACCAAGCCGGGAAGAGTGGAACTGGCGCACAATGGCACGCTGTTTCTGGACGGAATCGCTGACCTTGACGTGGCTTCGCAAAGCAAGCTCTTGCAGTTTCTCCAGGATGGCTGTTTTTCGCGCATTGGTGATGAACAGGAGAGATTCGTTGAAACACGGCTGATGTGCGCAACCGACAAAGATCTGGAGGATGAAATCGCGAGAGGGAAGTTTCGCGCAGATTTGTATTATCGGATCAATGTGGTGTGCCTGAAGCTGCCGGCGCTGCGCGAGCGCCGTGAAGACATTCCGGCGATGGCGGAGTATTTCCTGGCGCGCTGCCAACAGCAGTTCCATGCGCAGGCGGAGCCGCTCACCATGGAGACGTTGCATTATATGCAATGCATGGACTGGCCGGGGAATATCCGCGAACTTTCGAATGGCATTGCCCGCCACGTGGTCATCGGGCCTGAGGCGTCGATCTTGGAGGATTTCGCACGGCCTGCCAGTACGCCCTTACCACCAGCGCCGGCTAAAAATGGAATTGTGCCCTTGAAGAGCCTGTGCAAAGAAGCGATTCGAGCCAGCGAAAAGCACATTATCCTCGAGGCGCTGCGCGCCAATCGCTGGAACCGTAGAAAAGCGGCTCAGGAACTGAAAATCAGCTACAGGCTGTTGATCTACAAGATTCGCGATGCTGGTTTGGTTACGAAGCAGAAAAATTCCATCGCCACCGGAGAAGAAAGCGAAGCCGGGCACGCACCTTCAGCCGCAGATTGACAAAACGCTAAATACATTGGAGTCTCTTTGCGCATTTGGCGCGTGGGTTCGCAGAAACCGGACCCAGTAGATCTATCTTGCAGCAGTTCGTTCACGAACTACACCTGCCTCACCTCTTTCGCGAGCGAGACACTGATCGTAAATCCAACGATAGGTTTTTTCAAGACCTGTCCGAAGGGGAGTGTTGGGTTCCCAGCCAAGATAATTTTGCATGAGTGTATTATCGCTGTTCCGCCCATTCACACCCTTTGGCGCGCTAAGATCGTAATTGCGCTTCAATGTAATTCCGGCGATTTCCTCAACGATGTCCACTAGCTGATTGATCGTTACCGCCTCACTCGATCCCAAGTTGATTGGTTCCAAAATATCAGAGTTCATGATCAGATCGATGCCTTTTAAACAGTCATCAATGTACATAAAGCTGCGCGTCTGATTGCCCGGCCCCCATATATCAATTTCGTGATTGCCGGAAATCTTCGCTTCAATCACCTTTCGGCAGATCGCCGCGGGCGCTTTCTCGCGTCCGCCATACCATGTGCCCCAGGGTCCGTAAACGTTATGAAAACGGGCCACGCGCGTGTATAGACCAAAATCCTCGAGGAAGTGGCGACACATGCGCTCCGAAAACAGCTTTTCCCACCCATAACCGTCCTCCGCCAGGGCCGGATAGGCATCCTCTTCCTTTAACGAAGGCGCCTCAAACGTCTTCTGCTTGTCAGCGTTGTATACGCACGCTGACGACGAGTAGAAGAACCTTTGCACCCCAAACTTCACCGCTGCCTGCAACATGTGGGTGTTGATGAGCACCGATAGCATGCACAGCGCTTTGTTGTGCTCGATGAACCCCATTCCTCCCATATTTGCCGCGAGGTTGTAAACATCTCGTGCGCCCTGAGTCGCTTCCTCGCAATTCTCCTTGAGATTTAAGTCGAGGGAAAGACTCTCAACATCTTCGAATCGTTGGTACCACTCCGTCAGCGGCTTATTATCCACGGCTCTAATCCGCTTGTAGCCCCGTGTCCGCAAATCCCCAATCAGATTCCCACCTATGAATCCGCCTGCTCCTGTAACGAGGACTAAATCCACTTGATCGTTCATTTAGTGCGTCTCCTTCGGTGCATAATTACAGAGCGTTATGTTCAAGTTCCATAATGCTATGGCTCCGGCCACCGCGATGCGTCGGTACCTCTCCGGTAGCGCAGTCCACTGGTCCTCACATTCTTGCTCGGCTTGTTCACAGAATTAGAAATCCTGGCCCCCCTCTTTTCCCCAGGAAATAGATTGTACCAGTGGAGTCCAACCCTTCGGGGGAAACGAATTGGGAGAGCACGCCAATAGCGGCACGAACGCAGCGAGGATGGCGATACAACATAAGCTAAATTCCTACTTATCAGTCGGACAGATGCCTAGTCCGGACGGACAACAGCGCACTGGCCAGATAGACGGTGTGTACAAAGTATTCGGGTTGCGTTTGTGCCCTGCACCAAAACTGTTCCTCACACCAGTAGTTCATTAAGCCTTCCTCTCTCTATCATTCGGAAAGATAGTTCGGGTGTTTTCAAAAAAAATTAGGGCGTTCTTGATCAGCGACCTCGGCGGCCCCCACCCCCGCTTCTGACTGCTAGCTGGCACCAGCCCAGAGGACAAAATGAGAGCGAAGATAAGTCAGAGGACTACACGTCTATTTGTATGCGCACGCGCCCTTCAACTGTCTTCTTTGCTTTTGTTGGGGCTGGTCCCGATGGTGCTGGGCGGCTGCGCAGGGTTCGTCAGCGGCGCAAACACAACCACTCCACCGCCAACGACTGTTAACATCACAAACGTACAGGCAATCTCCACGACAACGTCCAGTACTCAGATTGTCTGGACGACCGATGTTGCTTCCAACTCTGTTGTGAATTATGGGACCACCATTTCCTATGGATCCACCACCCCTGTTGATCCAACCATGGTTACAGGCCACCAGCTAATCGTCTCTAGCTTGTCCGCCGGCACTACCTACTACTTTCAAGTGCAATCCACGGATTCCAAGAATAATAACGGGAAGAGCGGGGGCCACAAATTCGGAACGGTTGGCATCAGCATCTCCGGCACCATTACTCCCTCGAAAGGTGGAGGCGGAGCGACGATGACGCTGAGTGGTACCACGAGCGCCACCACAACTGCCAACGGCTCAGGTGCGTACTCGTTCGCGGGGCTGCCGAGTGGGTCGTATGGGGTAGCGCCAAGCAACCAGGGCTATACCTTCACTCCAGCGAACCAGAATGTGACCGTGGGCACGGCCGACCTTACGGGAGTGAACTTTACGGCGACTGGAACAATGGTGGCGCCAGCCATCACGTCTCAGCCGGCGAGTCAGACGGTGACGGCAGGGCAAGCGGCGACGTTTGCAGTGGTTGCGAGTGGTACAGCTCCACTGAGCTATCAATGGCAGAAGAACGGGGCAAACATCGCGGGCGCGACTTCTTCGAGTTATACGACGCCAGCCACGACGACTTCGGATAGCGGCTCAACATTTGTTGTGGTCGTGAGTAATTCGGCCGGAACCGCGACCAGTAATGCCGCAACTTTGACGGTGAATCCTGCTCCAGTGCTGCCGGCGATCACGACGCAGCCTTCGAATCAGACAGTGACGGCGGGACAGGCGGCGACGTTCACGGTGGTCGCGAGCGGAACTGCGCCGCTGAGCTATCAGTGGCAAAAGAATGGCGCGAATATTGCCGGTGCCACTTCTTCGAGTTATATAACGTCGGCGACGACTACCTCTGACAGCGGCTCCACTTTCAAGGTCGTCGTGAGCAATAGCGCCGGAACTGCGACGAGCAATTCAGCCACCTTGACTGTCAATTCAGCGCCGGTTGCTCCGACGATCACC
>QHYM01000129.1 GCA_003223295.1 Acidobacteriota bacterium
CCTCGACTTCGCCTTGAGGTTTGGGGGTTTGCTTGCGGATGGTAATGGTTGCGGACCGAGGAAGTTCTCTTTCTTTTGCGCGTGCAGTGCCGGGTGTAGCCACGATGATTCTCCTTTCGAAGCTTTACCGCATTCCGCGGGGAGTGAAATTCGGGTCAGCGAGGAGCCCCAAAAGGGCGGGGCGGCGCTGAAGGTCGGACAGAGTATATCCGTTCTTGAGGCTCTGCTGCGCATATTGGATGGCGCGGCGGCGATCGCCAAGACGGTCATAGGTCTCGGCAATGTCCGCGAGGACCCAGGGGTCTTTGGGCGCGATGTGGAGGGCCGCGTTCGCTGTGGCGACGGCCTTTTCGCGAAGTTTGTCTTCCGCGTAGTAGGTGCTGAGCATGGACAGAACGGGCGCTTCCTGGGAATTCAACGCGGTGTATTGCTCGAGAAGGTTGAGCGTCCTGGCGCGTGCCGGGCGCATCTTTTCGTCATCCTTGAGCCAAATGTAGGCCTGCTGCAGATTGGACCAAACGCGCCAATCTTTGTCGTTGAGCTCCAGGGCTTTGCGAGTGGCCGCGGCGGATTCGGCGTAGCGCTTTTGATTCATGTACAACCAGCCCAAGTTGGCGTAAGCCTGATAATTCGGCGCGAGTTGAAGGGATTTCTGAAAAGCGGCCTCGGCAGCAGCATCGGATTTGGAATCGCTGAGCTCCATATACTCGATGCCGAGATTGTTGTATGCGCTGGTATTGTCGGGGGTCAGTTTGATGACTTCCTGAAATTGCGCGATGGAATCTTGTACGCGCTTCTGACGGTCGTAGAAGTCGCCGAGGGCGTTGTAGCCTTCCCAGTAGTCGGGTCGAAGCGCAATGGCACGCTTGTAATTGGCTTCGGCGTCGGCAATTTTGCCGGTGCTCTCGTAGACTCCGGCCATGCCGGTCAGGGCGGCGGCATCTCGCGGATTGATGTCGAGGGCCTTTTGGAATCCCTGCAGCGCCAAGTCGTTCTTTCCGAGCGTCGTGTTGAGCAGCCCCATTGTCACGTGAACCGCAGGCAGGTGAGCATCGATCGCGATGGCGGTTCGGCAATTTGACAGAGCTTGATCAATCCATGCGGGATGGTGATCGGTCTGGAATTTCAGGCGATAGGCATCCCCGAGTGTCGCGTAACCCAACGCAAAACGCGGGTCCTTTTCTACTGCCGAATTGAGCGCAGCAATGGCCAGGTCGAGATTGCCGGGCTTGTCATAGCGCTGCATATATCCCAAGGCTTTGAGGTACGCCTCATAGACGCTTGGCGTTACGCTGCCGGAAGGCGAGGGGGCGGTCTCGGACGCATTGACTTTCATTAAGCGGGCGAGACGAGTGACGGCCTGATCTTGAAGAGCGCCGAGGTCGCCACGGTCGTCCTCGAGCTGTATCGAACCGATCTGCCGGAGGCGCTTCGCGTCAATCAGGACCACGGTCAGCCGCAAATTCTGGCCTTTGCGCTCAACCGTTCCCTGCACGACCATGGTGGCGCCGAGCTCGTGAAAGGCTGACGTAGGATCGCTCACTTTCCTCTCGCGCACCACGCTCGCGGGCACAACCCAAAGCGATTTCTGCGCGGCCTCCAAGTTCGACAGCTCGTTGGTCATCGAGTCCATCAGGCCTTCGGCGACCGGCTGATAGTCGGGATCGTTTCCCGTGCTGGCAAACGGAAGAACCGCAATGTGTTTCTCGCTGCCCGCATAGGCAAGCCCCACGAAGCGCTCGCGAATTGATGGAAGAAAGAAAACCAGCACGGCAACCAAGACGATGCCAAGCGAAGCGGCCCACAGCCGTCGGGTTTTCTTCGGCGTGCCCGTGGTCCACCGCGGGCTGGACGCGTTCTCGGCATACTGTTTTAGGTTTCTTGCGCCGATCGAGCGGAGTGTCGTTTCCTCAGGCCAGGACGGGGTCGAGGTAATCTGAGCACGCGCCGCTTCCAGAGCGCGGAGCATTTCGTCTGACGTGGGATACCGGCTCTCCGGCTTTTTGGAAAGAGCTCGGTAAATGACTGGTTGCAAGACAGCCGGAGCCAGGTCCACTGCCGCCGGCGCCTGATTCAGAATGGCGAAGGTCATTGCTCCTGTATTCGGCCGCATGAACGGATGGCTCCCGGCGAGCATCTGCACAAGAATTACGCCCAGAGACCAAATGTCGGAGCGCTGATCAATCGTTTCGCCGAGAATTTGCTCGGGAGCCATGTAGGGGAGGGTCCCGGTCGACGAGAGACTTTGCGTGGCGCTAGCGCTGGCCACCACGCGGGCGAGCCCAAAGTCCACAATTTTAGCTACATTGTCTTTTGTGATGATGATGTTGGACGGTTTAACATCGCGGTGGACGATGTGCTTCGCGTGAGCCGCGCTCAGGCCACGGGCAATTTGGATGGCAAGGTCCAGCGAGTCGCGGACAGGAGTCGGCCCGCGTGACAATTTTTGGGCCAGGGTTTCTCCCTCGTAATAGGCCATGACCATGAAAAGCCGGTGATCTTCGGTCTCCTCGATACCGTGGATGACGCCAATATTGGGATGATCGAGAGCGGAAGCTGCTCGTGCTTCGCGGAGGAGAGTCTCTTTGTCCCGCGAGCTGAGGACCAGGTCAGAGGAAAGAAATTTCAAAGCAACTGCACGCTCGAGCTTCAGGTCGAGCGCTTTGTACACCACACCCATCCCGCCGGCACCGAGCTTCTCGGTGATGCAGTAATGCGCAATGGTTTGACCGATCATACGGCTGGGGAGAGAAGATGAGTCAATTCTAGGTGTACATGCAGGGCAAGTCAACGAACGCGAATCGTCGCGAGGCAGCGCTGCCCGCAGCGTCAGTAGAAAGCCACGCCGCCGTCGACGTTGATAGATTGCCCTGTCATTGCGGTCGATTGCTCCGAGCAAAGGAACAAAGCAGCGCGCGCGATTTCGTCTGCGGTTTGCGCACGGCCCTGCAACAAACCATTCAGAAAGCCCGCCAGTTGCTCTTCCGCGCTGACGCCCATTTTCTTTGCCAGGACCGCGCCGAGCTCCTTCGACATTTGCGTTTCCGTGACTGGCCCCGGGCAAATCGCGTTCACGCGCACGCCTTTTCGCGCGCCTTCTGCCGCCGTCACCCGTGTTAAGCCCAGCATTCCCGCCTTGGCCGCGGCGTAGGCTGAACCCCAGGCGTAGGCCGCCTTCGCGGAAAGGCTGGAAATGTTCAGGATCACTCCGGAGCCGCGCTCATACATTTCAGGCAGCGCCAGTTTCGACAGCAAGAAAGCCGCGCGCAGATGCACAGCGATGACTTTGTCGAATTCCGCGAGGGGATACTCTTCCACAGGAACCACGGGACCGTAGTGCCCCGCATTGTTCACCAGGATGTCGATCCTGCCGAATTTTTCGCGAGTTGTAGCGACTACATGCGCGCACGCAGCCTCCTGCGTCAAATCCGCGGTTGCGTATTCCGGGCGGCCGCCGCCGTCCGATATTTCCTTTGCGACCGCGGCAAGCTCCTTCTCTGTGCGCGCGGTAAGAAACACCGCTGCGCCTTCTTTGGCGAACAGATGAGCGATAGCCCGGCCGATTCCTCGGCCGGAGCCGGTAATGAGCGCAACTTGATTTTTCAGTAGCATGGGGATAATGAGGATAGAAGGGAAGGACCGTCGAGGCAAGGAGTGAAGCGAGCCACAACAATGAAAAGAAAAGCCCTATCCACCCCAAAGAACAGGAGGAGGCAGTACTGCCGTACCCGGGCGTTTGCCTGATTGCGCATGCAATCGGCGTGGGGGACAATTCAAGAGTGCTGCAGAACATTGACGTTCGCGTAGAATCATCTGTTGGGCCAATGTAGGTCCTTTTCCCTCCAGCCCTAGATTTGACTCAAAGGTAGAATGCATGTCTCGATTCCGCCCACATTCTTGGGCCACACTCCCGTTCGCTGCCATTCTGTTCGCCGGATGTGCAAACACATCCGGCCCTGTCCTCAGCGGAGGGCCACCAGGGCCGCCTTCCAGCACGGACGTGATCACCTATCATTACGACAACCAGCGTACGGGACAGAACCTGAACGAAGTGACCCTAACACCCGCGAACGTCAACTCGACAAAGTTTGGCAAGCTGGGCGAATTTACCGTGGACGGCAAAGTGGACGCGCAGCCGTTGTACCTCTCCAATGTGTCGATCAGCGGAAACAAGAAAAACATTCTTTACGTGGTCACCGAGCACGGCTCCGTTTACGCCTTTGACGCTGACTCCATCAACGGCATGACCGCGGCATCTTTGTGGAAAACTTCAACATTAGGCAGCGGTGAAACCACGAGCGACAATCGTGGCTGTGGGCAGGTTTCGCCGGAGATTGGCATCACCGCTACGCCGGTTATCGATCGTACCCGCAACGCCATTTATGTCATCGCCATGTCAAAGAATTCCGCTGGCAATTATTTTCAGCGCCTCCATGCCCTGGATCTTGCGACGGGGGCAGAGCTTTTCGGCGGGCCAAAGAACATCACGGCAACCTACCCGGGCTCGGGCGACAATAGCTCGGGCGGAAACGTGGTATTTGACCCGAAACAGTACAAAGAGCGGCCGGGCCTGCTCGAAATCAATGGAACAATTTACACCACGTGGGCCTCGCACTGCGACATCCGCCCTTACACTTCCTGGATTATGGCTTTCAGCGCCAGCAGCCTGGCGCAGACCAGCGTCTTGAACCTGGTTCCCAACGGCAGTGACGGCGGAATTTGGATGTCAGGCGCAGCTCCGGCTGCAGATGTGGCGGGAAATATTTTTTTCCTCGAGGGGAACGGCACTTTTGAAACCACGTTGACCGCTCAGGGGTTTCCTTCCAACCAGGATTGCGGAAACTGCTTTGTGAAACTCTCAACCAGCGGCGGCCTGGCGCTTGTTGACTATTTCACGCCGCACAATACGATTGCCGCATCCAATGCTGATCTCGATCTCGGTTCGGGCGGCGCGATTGTGCTTCCGGATATGAAAGACGCCACCGGAGCGACGCGGCGTCTCGCCGTCGGAGGGGGTAAGGACTCCACTATTTATGTCGCCGACCGCGACAATATGGGAAAGTTCAATGCCAACACGGATCAAATCTATCAGGCGATTCCGATGGGCGGACAGGTGTTTTCGATGCCGGCTTATTTCAATGGGACGGTTTACATCGGGGTGGTCGGCAACGCCCTGAAGGCTTTTCCGGTTACCAATGCGAAGCTTGCAAGCGTCCCCTCTTCGCAGTCCACGCACGTGTTCAGTTACCCCGGCGTTACGCCCAGTGTCTCCGCAAGCGGCGCAAGCAATGGCATCGTCTGGGCCATCGAAAACAGCGGCGCCATTCTTTTTGCCTACGATGCCACCGACCTGACCAAGGAACTCTACAACTCCAATCAGGCTGCCAACAGCCGCGATCATTTCAGCGGCAATAAATTCATTACGCCCATAGTGGTCAACGGGAAAGTGTACGTTGGCACGCCGAACAGCGTGGCTGTGTTTGGCCTGCTGCCTTAGCTTCTTGTTAAGGATAATTCGCGGCGACGGATGTAGATGATTTTTTCTACTCCCGCGCGCACCGTTCGAGAAGCATCCGTCAATTCCACGACCTAGTTACGATCCACCGACCGCTGTGTGTCTAAGGCCGTGCGAATGGCCGCCAGTTCCGCGCCGTTAATCACAAACCGAGCGTGCAAAGTTTCCCGGCCGGGTTTCAGAAATTCGATCCTGGCTGCTTTGTCCCACACGATGAAATCCGGTGCCAGCCGGCGAATCAGCATGAGCATGTAAATGGGGTCGACCGCCGAATAGATGCTGCCGCCAAAAATCGTTCCCACATAGTTGCGGGTGCGCCAGGAGAGTGGCAGCTCCAGCCGCACGTCGCTCCAATCCTCGGCAATATATTTTCAGCTTGCCGCCTGTCCCGCGGTAACAGCCAAAAAGATAAAAGGACCAGCAGCATAGCTTGTTGGCAATGGCCGGAGGTAAAAGCATGGCACGCGCCATCCTAGCGCACAGGCAGGGAGCTTCGAAGTAGAAGGCCAGCGCACGTGACAGCGGAAATCAATCCCTTTCCCCGCGCGTGTCCGGCACTTTGAATTTCGCCGCTGCACTAATCCCAAAGGCTTCCAGAAGCTGCGCTTGAACCTCATCGGTCAGCGTATTGATGCGCTCAACTCCCGGCCCGCCCGGCCCCACACGATACCGAAGTTTTCGTTGTCCGGCGGGCGTTTCGATGATTTGCAGCACCTTATCCGCAATTTCCTGCGGGTTGGCTCGTGAGCTACGGATCATTTGCAAGATTCTCTCGGGAACCTGCGCCATTTCTCCGTACCCGGCTCGGCGACCAGCATCTTCTCCTGCCTCAAGTTTGTCGGCAATCGGCGTTGCGTAAGCGCCCGGCTCGAGGATAACGGAATCAATTCCTTGCGAGGCAAGCTCGTAACGATAGGTCTCGGCAAGCGCTTCCATCGCAAATTTGCTGGCGCAGTACATCCCCATCCCGGGAATCGCCAGGCGTCCCGCGCCGCTGCTCACGTGCAGCAGCAAACCGCTCCCCTGCCGCTTCATCGCGGGGAGCACCGCGCGGTTCATGCGCTGCACTCCGAAGAAGTTCACGTCCAATTGCCGTTGTGCTTGCGCGAGGGTGACGGTCTCGGACAAATCCATGATGCCGGAGCCTGCGTTGTTGAGCAGCACATCGATGCGCCCGGTTTGCGCGAGTATTTCTGCGACAGCCTGCTCAACGGAAGCATCCTGGGTGACGTCCAACTCGAGCACCTGCAGATTCAGGGCTTCTCGTCGCGCAAGCTGTTCCAATTCGCGCGCTGAGGCCGCGTTGCGCGTTTTCGTATTCCGCATGGTTGCAAAGGCATGGAATTTCTTGCGCGCCAATGTTTCCGCAATCAGCCGCCCGAAGCCGCTGCTCGTTCCCGTGATCAGTGCAACTTGTGCCTTGCCGGACATGAACTAGGAGGATAGAGAGGAACGGTCAGAACGTAAATAGGAGTGATTTTCTCCGCGCGCCCTGTGGCCTTTGACGACCTGACATGTTCAGCGGTGCCTACGAAAAAAACTCAAAACGGAGCCTTACTTGGTGGTTCTTAGGTCTTTCAGCAGATGATTGACCAGGCCAACGATATCTTCCTGGGTTAAAGTGAAGGTGTTGTAGTGCACGCGTTTCGCGCCAACGGCGCGATAGACGAGGTGCTTCGTCGATTGTTCGACGAAATCGAATACGATGGTTCCTTCGCGGAAGCGGATGTGTTCGTAACCGACAGCCGTAGGCCCCCAGCCCCAGGATTCCCAGCAGCCAAACGGGCCGCACACCAAGCCCGGATAACCACCGTAGGCGACTGGAACCCTAACGTTGCGGCGCTCGACGGCGAAATGATAGTCCACCAGGAAATCGGCAGCCTGAGGGTCGCTGATCCGATTTAGGCCTTTGGAAGCAAGCGTTTTTTCGATGGCCGTCTTCACGCGCTGGCGGACCGCGTCGCTATCGGCATCGTTATCGCGCACCAGGGTTTCGCCGCGCGAAGCCACATCGCGTGAGACGACCGGGCGCGAATCGCGGGCCTTGGTCTGCTCCGTTGCCGGGCGCCATGCCCAGGTGGCGAGCTTGTGAATGGGGACGTCGGGGTCATGTGTGATTTGGACATAGTCGTCGCAGCCCGCGAGCAGGACTCCGCAAAATAATGCTGAAACCGCGAGCAGGGGTGATTTTCTGAAACCCATCGTCCACGCCATGAGAGCGTCCTCCAAGTCCGACACCATTTCCACTCTGTTTAACACGGCGGATGGAAAGGAGTTGCGCTGCTAAGAAGTAGGTACCCCGTTTCAAACGGGTACGGCGACCCAATCCTCAGGCGGGAAAACCACTGGCCAAAACTTGGGATTGGGCCGGTCAAACTCAAAGGCCACGGCAAAATCCCCGTCTGGCGTGTCTTCGATCCGTACAACGCGGCAGCTCTGCTCCACCTTGTTCTGAGGGTTGACGAGCAGCATGGGTTGCCCCACGTGCAGCTCCATCTGCATTTTCAGGAGTCCGCCGTGCGCATTGACGACTTGTGTCAGGGACTCGACTTGGTGGCGTTTGTGTTTGGTGTCTTCCGCGATCACCGTGACGCGCATGCGCAACATGACGCGTTCGCTGCGCCGCCGGTTTATCGGGTTGGAGGTACTCGCCATGGATCTCTCGAAACTGCCTTTTATTGGTTCGGAACTAATTTTACTCTGGGGAAGGGCCTTGAAGAGCGGGCGGAATCAGCAGGCGTTGCGTAAGAGGACAGAGCCGAAACTTTGCGTGTCCGGCCGGGTGGCCTCAACGCCTCGCAGAATGCAGCATCGTCTTGAGGCGAGCCTTCACGCCGGGCCATTCCGAGTCGACAATGCTGAAGTAAACGGTATGACGGATTCGCCCGCTCGCGGTAATCATGTGGTTCCGGAACGTGCCTTCTTCGCGTGCTCCAATCCGCAGAATCGCCGCGCGCGAGCGCTCGTTTAACGAATCTGTTTTCAATTCCACGCGAATGCAGCCAAGCGTTTCGAACGCGTGCTTCAGCAACAGATACTTGGCTTCCGTGTTTGCCGCCGTTCGCTGCCATTCGCGCGTCACCCAGGTCCAGCCGATTTCCACGCGCCGGTTTATGCGCTCGATGTTGCCGTAGCGCGTACTTCCGATCGGCCGCCCTGTCTGCCGTTCCACGAGCGCAAACGGCAGAGACGCGCCTTGTTCTTTTTCGCGAAGCGCGGTCTCAATGTAGCCGGCCATTTCGTCGATCGTTCGAACTGGCCTGGGGATCCAGCGCCACAATTCCGGGTCCAGGCCCACGGCTGCCAGTCCCGCGAGATGATTTTTCTGCAGCGGCTCCAGACGGATGTGCTGGCCTTCCAGGACCACGGGCGCAACGACCATTTCCCTGATCATGGGCACGGAGTCTTACGGATGCGAGCGAAAACGGACAGCACCAATTTGGATATTTCTTCTGATTGTTATTGGATGTGAAGAAGGCCTTGTAGGTGCCAAGCTTCGCTATGCGTAGTAAGAAGCCAGCATGGACCGGCCTCGCACCGGCATGTAGTCGCCGGACTGGCAGATTCGCGATAACTTCCAAACCAGGGGAGCGTCGAGCCACCCATACATGGCTTCCTGGTGGAGGATTCCCAGCGCTTCATGGCACGACAGCGCCTCCCGGTAAGGGCGGTCGTTAATCAGTGCGTCAAACACATCCGCAACCTGCAAAATGCGCGCCTTGAGGGGGATTTCCTCGCCGCACAGGCCATCAGGATATCCCGTGCCGTCCAGCCACTCATGATGATGGCGAATAATTGGAAGGATGGAACGGAGGGACTTGAGTGGCGCGCAGATTTGCTCTCCGGTGATGGGATGCTGCCGCATGATTTCCCTCTCCTCCGCATTCAAGCGTCCCGGCTTGAGCAGGATGCTGTCCGGCACCGCCAGTTTCCCAATGTCATGAAGCAGGCATGCGAGCCGCAATTCCTCCAAATCTTGCTCGGTTAGGCCCATGCTCTCTCCCAGTTGCAGGGCACAGTCCGCAAGACGGTCGGAATGCCCATCTGTCAAGGAATGTTTCGCTTCGATGCTACGCGCCAGGGAAAGAACCACGCACTTTGCCTGTTCGTCAATGTAGCTCTTGAGCCGCAGGAGGGATTGGATGCGGTTGAGCCCATCCGACAGCGAGGATGGCATGCCCCAGAGGTCCGCCGCTCCCGCTTCGCGCCCCTGTTCCACTTCGATCGGGGTCGGCGCGGGGGACACCAGGACCACCGGAGTTAGTTGATTGAGAGGGTCCTGTTTCAGGCGACGGCAAAGCTCGAAACCACGAACTTGAGGGAGATGATCGTGCAGCAGGACCAGATCAGGCTGCAGCTGAAGGCAAAGTTGCCTGGCGGATTCCGCGTTTTCTGCTGTGAAGACGTCGTACTTTTGATTTTCCAGGAACGCCTTCCAGTTTTCGCGTTCCGCTGAAGCTACGTCCACAAGCAAGATCGTTGGGTTCATGAGCTCCTACTTCTTACTCATTTGTGATGTCTTGCCAGAGGTTGGACTTGCGACGAACTCCGCCCGCGCCCTGCGCGCAGCGCCGTATGACCTCCGATTATTGGGGACTCGGAGACTTGAGGTAGCTAGGCTCTGTTAGGGTGTGCTTTTGAAAGGCCAAAAGTTGATGGCTTGTAAGTGTCAGAGAATTCGTGCGTTGCGAGGGGGCACGTGAAATGAAGGCGCTTGCAAGGGAGAGTAATTTTCACAGAGTTTGTAAACTTTACTTGAAACGAGGCGCGCTTTCGCCCTTTTTCGACGCCCCTTCGCTCATTGCTGCGGGAATTGTTAGCAAGATCATAATCTTTTTTCCGGAGTAGCGCACTTCAGTCAACCGTAATGTTCCTCTTGTGCAATCAAAACACGCGGAATCGGGATGCTCTCCGGCAAACTGCCAAGGTATGATAGAGTCCTTGGGGTTAAGCTAAAATCAGGGTGACAATGCAGAACAAAAACAATGGAAAGGTCCTGCTCCGCGTGAGGCCCCGCGGCTTTTGTGCCGGCGTGGTGCGCGCCGTGGATATTGTGGAACTGGCTCTGGAAGCCTACGGCTCGCCCGTCTATGTGCACCATGAAATCGTTCATAACACCTACGTTGTCGAGCAGTTGCGCCGGCGCGGCGCTATCTTCGTCGAAACCATTGAGGAGGTTCCGCACGGCGCGGTGCTTGTTTTTAGCGCCCACGGCGTGCCCCCGACCGTCCGCGACGAAGCCAAAGCGCGGGCCCTTAAAGTCATTGACGCCACCTGCCCCCTGGTTACCAAGGTTCATCTCGAGGCCCTGAAGTTCGCCCGCGAGAAGCGCACCATTATTCTGATCGGTCACAGAGACCATCAGGAAATTGTCGGCACTTCCGGCGAAGCTCCAGACCGCACCATGGTGGTCGATTCCGTGGCTGCCGTGGACGCGCTCGAAGTGGAGGATCCGCGAAGGCTCTCCTTCCTGACGCAAACCACTTTGAGCCTTTACGACACTCAGGAAATCGTGGCCCGGCTGCGCCAGAAATTTCCCGCCATCCAGGGCCCGGCCAGCGACGACATCTGCTACGCCACGCAAAACCGGCAGGAAGCCGTCGAACAAGTGGCCAAGGACGTGGACCTCATCCTGGTGGTCGGCTCGCCGAACAGCTCGAACTCCAACCGCCTTGTGGAAGTGGCGCAGCGCAGCGGAGTCCAGGCAAAACTGATCGATTCGGCCTCTGATATTGATGTGCACTGGCTCGAGGGCGTCGCGCGGGTAGGCCTGACGGCAGGCGCTTCCGCGCCGGAAGTCCTCGTTGAACAGGTCAGCCAGCGCTTGGCCGATTTCGGCTTTACCGATCAACGCGATTTGGACTTGATCCGCGAGGACGTTCGCTTCACTTTGCCTCCGGAATTGGCGACCATCGCGCCCGCGCCACGCCGCTAAAGAGTTTGTTGTCGGCCGTTCCCGGCAGGGAAACGCCGCGCAGAAGTCGGATGGCTCATACGGTGAGCGCGTCCGTTCATCGAGTAACCCGCGCGGCAGCCGGAAAATTCAGGACAAGGAGTCGCACTTGGCGGTCAAAATCGTCCGTCAACCGAAGAAGATTGCCTTGATTGGCGCGCCTTCCAGCGCCGCCGCGTTTTCCCTCGGTAGTGAAAAAGCACCCGCCGCCTTGCGTGCCGCGGGACTCGTCGAGCGCCTTCAGGCCGCCGGTTACGAGGTTATCGATCACGGCGATTGCGCCCCGCGCCTCTTCGCCGATGATGAAGAGCACCGCCGCGCCCGCAATCTTTCGGAAATCGTCGCCGGCCTCAACGATCTAAAGCTGCGCGCGGAATTGGCGGTGAAGAGTGGAACCTTGGTGCTGGTCCTTGGCGGCGATTGCGCGCAGGTGATTGGTCTCCTTGCCGCGGCGCGCCGCTACCATCACCACTTGAATCTTCTATGGTTCGATCGCGATGCCGACCTGAATACTCCTGCTTCCACGCCCTCCGGCCGCATTGACGGCATGGTCGTTGCGCACATTCTTGGCAAGGGCGCGCCCGAACTGGTTCGCTTCTGGGGAGAGCCGCCCCTGGTGCGCGAACCGGACGTGACGCTCTTTGGCCTCGAAAGGCTCGATCCTCCGGAGCAAGAATTCCTGGCGAAGTCTCCCATGCGGCACAACTATGCACGCGACATTCAATTCAAGGGTGGCGCCCGCGGGGCTCAGGATGCGCTCTCGCACATGCACGCCGACGCCCACGAGTTTGTCCTTCATTTGGATACCGATGTCATCGCGCAGGAGGATTTCCCCCCGGTCAACGTTCCCGGGAGCGGCGGATTGCGCTTCGAAGACGTTCGCCTGGCGCTCGTGGAATTTGCCAAACACAAAAATCTCCTGGGGCTCGACGTCGCTCAGTACAACCCGGACAAAGATCCCGATGGCACTGGTGCAAAGAAACTTGTCGACCTCCTGGAGGAAATTCTGGCCGCCCGCCTGCAAGCCCTGGAAGCCCCCGCTCCCGAACCTTCCGGCGGCGCCACCGAAGTTTCTTCATCGGGGTCAACCAGCTAATCGCATCGTTCCTCTTCCCGAAAACCGGAGCGTCACCCCGGAGGTCCGCAACTCTTCTCCTTGCCAGAAACATTTTTTGTGGAATTAGGACGCCGCCTGCGCGCGCTTGCGTGCGTGGCGTGCCAGTCCGAGAAACGAAAGATTGAGTCCCGCGGTCAAGGCATAGTGCTCGCTTTCGTTTGCCCCCACATGCTCCCTGATTTCCCGGAGCATGGTGGTCATGAACGATTCCATCGCTTCCGCATCGTTCTTCGCCGTCTGAAGAATGTTCTCGGTCGTCTCCATCCAGCGGTGCAGCCGTTCGCGAAATTGCGTGATATGCTCGGAGGGATTCTCCGAAAACCCGAAATGCGTCAGGAACAGCCGTTTGGGCTTGCGCTCGAGGACTGCGGCGAAGGAGGAATCCCAAATCTCCAGGTCAATATCAGGCGGTGGAGTCGCCGGCATCACGTAGGAATGTCCCTCGATGCGTATGCCTGCGGTGTCGCCCACGAAGGCCACTCGTTCCATATTCTCGAAATAGCTGACGTGGTGCGAAGCGTGCCCGGGCGTGTAAGCGACCTCGATCTTGCGTGAGCCGAGGGTGAGCATTTCTCCGCCATCAAGGATGCGCAGATTCTCTGCCGGGACCGGCTGCGCTTCCCCGAAGAGCTGCTGCAAATTATCCGGCCATAGCCGAGCCGCGCTGGCCAGCAGCTTCGATGGATCAATCATGTGCGGCGCGCCGCGTCTGTGAACGTAGACCGCGAGCCTGGGATTCTCCCGCACCAGCGCTCCGGTGGCGCCGGCATGGTCCAGGTGAATGTGGGTCAGCAGAATCGCGTCCAGATCGCTCACCGAAACGCCGTGCGCGCCAAGTTCCTTCCGCAGCGTGTCCAGCGTCGATCCGGGGCCTGGGTCCACAATCGCGCGGTGGCCATCCGATTCCACCAGGGCGGTTGCAATCGATCGTGCCCGGCCTGTCCAGTTGTCGTCGAGTGTTGTGATCGTATTCATCGATTCCGCCGAAGTAGTGTACCGCAGGACCCTCCAATTGCATTGTCGGCGCCACGTCAGCGCAGATGATTTACTCCGTCGTTCGAATCGGCGATCATGCTTCCTCCCTCGAAAGTAGGGACTCAAGGAGAAGCGCCTTATGTCCAAGCTCGCCATGGTTGCGGTCACAGTCCTCCTTATGGTTTCTTGCGGCGAATCTCTGTCTGCGCAAGAGCGCGCCGGCGCTCCCACGCTTCAAACGGAAGCCGACGAATACACCCAGTACGAACTGCTCGCTCCGGACACCGCAAGTTTCAAGATCTTCTATGAAGTTTCCGCCACCGCGCCGGGCGCTAAAGTCTTTTTCAATCCCATTCGCAAGGGCAGCATCGCCAGCGACGAAGCCGTTTATGACGCCATGACCGGCGAACCGCTTCACTTCGAAGTGGTGTCCGGCGCGGAAGCCCGCAAGGATCCGCTGATGGCGGACGCCGATGCCGCGGGAAGCTACATCAGAATCCAGCTCGCGCGCGCGGTCCCCCCGGAAGGGCGCGGCCGTCTGCTGATCGTGAAAACCTACAAAGACGCGAAAAGCTACTACCGCGATGGCGACGCTATCGTTTTCAATCGGGGCCTCGGCATCAAGCGCAACAGCGTGGTCTTGCCTCAGGGATATGAACTGATTGGCTGCAGCGTTCCGTCGCAGGTTTTGCCGGAGCCCGATGGACGCATTGCCATCAGCTTTATGAATCCCGGAGCGGGCGAAGCTCCCCTGATGCTCCGCGCGAAGTTGGGTGCGCAGACCGGCCCCACGGCGGCGCCGCGTCCGTTAACGGGATCACGCAGCTGGGAAGCGCCCTTCCCCGGAGAGACCGAGCGGCACCGGCTCGCCGAACGCGCACATCAGGATCGCGACATCGTGTACTTCCTGCAGCAGCCGGAAACGCACGCGTTTAGTCTCTATCACGACTACACCGAGTCGCGGCCGGGCATGGATAAATACCTGAACGTGGTTCGCGAAGGCAGCACCGTTTCCGGTCCATCGGCCTACGTCCTCGATACGGGCGAAAAACTGGCCACCCAGCTGATGACCGGCGCTGAACTTTCCGCCGCGAAAATCGAAGCGGACGAACCGGTGAAACCAGCAACGCAAATTGTCGTGATTTCTTTTCCACCGGTGAAAAAGGGCCAGTCGCTGCGCCTGCGGATTTCCGAGACTTATGCGGCTCCCGCAAGTTACCGGTTGGAAGGCGAGGAACTGGTTTTCGATCGCAGTTTGGGCCGGCCGCGTAACGCGGTCGTGCTCCCTGCCGGCTGGTATTTGACCGCCAGCGCCATCCCCGCCACGGTCACGCAACTTCCCGATGGCCGCGTCCGCCTGGACTTTTGGAATGGCCGTCCGGATTCCGTGGACGTCCTGATCAAAGCCAAACGGCGCAACGCTCCCTCCGGCAAGCCACTTTAGACTTCCAAGGACTCTCGCGCTGAGCTCGTGGTTTGATCCTCAGTTTATGACTTTATGTTCATACGAAATTGTTTGCATAAAATGGTTATTCTGGAATAACCTGTTGCCCGGTGTGCCCTGTCAATTCTTGAGTTTTCTCCCATGTCAACGGGAGATACGTGTGCAAAAGCGCCTATGGGGTTGGAGTTGACGGGTGGAAAAAGCTGCATCGGTCCAAGAGTGTCCGCCCGATGTAGCGCCGGTTCCAAGGCGGGCACGCGAATCAAACGGGATCCCAGAATAGCTTTGAGGAGGAGCAGATGCGCAATTGGTGTCTAGCAGCAGCATTGGGCGTTTTTCTGGCGTCGCCTCTCTGCGCGCAAGAAAAAGCCGCCGGATTCCCTGACAATTCCTCTTGCGGTACCACCACCGCCGCAGAGAAAGCCTCCGGGGGAGCGAGCAACGCCGTGGCGAGCGGTAAGCGTGTTTTCTCCGGAAACATCTTCGCGCTTCCCGCGGCTCCTCGCCCAAAGCCATTCCCCAAGCCTCAGGCGGCCAAGTCTCAGGCTACCGCGAATGACACGCGTGCTCCCGGACAACTTGTGCCGCGCTACGAAACTGCCGCAATGTATGACTACGTTGACTTCCGTCCGGGCAGTCCTTTTACAGATTTTAACAACCATGGTGCCAGCGGCTCCTTCACTTATAACGCCTCGCGGGCACTTGGCCTGACGATGGAGCTGGGGGGATACCGCTTCAAGGATCGGAACCTTAATGGAATCCCCGTTAACGGATCGATCGTCAGTTATTTGTTTGGTCCACGCCTGAATTGGCGCAAGTTTGATTACTTTGTTCCGTTTGCCGAGTTCCTCCTGGGTGGGGCGCATGGCAACGCCTCTGTGGTTGGCGTCGGGTCCCAGAACAGCTTTACCGTAGCCGTGGGCGGCGGCGTCGATATGGTTCTCAGGAAGAACCTTGCTTGGCGTGTCGCACAACTGGATTACTTTATGACTAACTTCTCCGGCCCCGCCCTCGGTGGCAATGCCCGCCAGGACAATTTTCGTGCGGGCACGGGGCTGGTGGTCCGCTTTGGAATTCCTAATCCGCCTCCTCCTCCGAATCATCCTCCTGCGGCGGCTTGCTCCGTAAACCCCGCTTCAGTGTACGCGGGCTCGGGAGACGCAGTGGCAGTCCACGTCAACGCCAGCGACCCCGACAACGATCCGCTCACCTACAGCTATTCAGCCACGGGGGGCGCGGTCGAAGGCACTGGCGCGGATGCGCGCTGGAACCATAGCGGCGCGGGCGCCGGCTCCTACACGGTTAACGTGAAAGTCGATGACGGAAAGGGCGGCACGGCCTCTTGCAGCGCGGACATCAAAGTGGAAGAGAAGCCGAACCGTCCTCCGACGGCCAGCCTCTCGGTCGAGCACACCCCGATCCTTCCGGGCGAACACAGCGGAATCACCTGCAACGGGAACGACCCGGACAACGATCCGTTGACCTATAGCTACACCGCCACGGGCGGCGCGGTCTCCGGCACCGGCTCGAACGCGCAATATGATTCCACCGGCCTCCAGCCCGGCCATTACACCGTGAAGTGCACCGTCAATGACGGCCGCGGTGGCACCGCCGACGCATCCGGAAATGTCGAGGTCAAGGAGCCTCCCCAGATTAAGCAGCTCGAAGCCCAGCTGGCTTTGCACAGCATCTACTTCCCGACGGCCCAGCCCACCGAGGCCAAGCCCACGGGCGGTTTGCTGGCCAGCCAGGCGGCCACGCTTGACGCCCTGGCCAGCGATTACCAGCAGTATTTGAAGTACCGCCCGGCGGCTCATCTGATTCTGGAAGGGCACGCCGACTCTCGCGGAGCCAAGGACTACAACACGAAGCTATCCGAACGCCGCGTTGAACGCGCCAGAAGTTATCTCGTCGAGAAAGGCGTCCCTGCTGATCACCTCGAGGTCAAAGCTTTCGGCTTCGAGAAGAACATGACCTCCGACGAAGTCAAGAAGCTCCTCGACGAGGATCCAGACTTGGCTCCGGCGGAAAAGCAGAAGCTCATTAAGAATCTCGTGACCGTCCGCATGGCCAACAATCGCCGCGTGGATGTGACTCTCAGCACTACCGGAGAACAGTCCGTTCGCCGCTTCCCGTTTAGCGCCAAGGATGCTTTGACTCTTCTCAGCAGAGGCGGCGCGGAGAAAGGCACCGCCAAGGCGCCTGCGCCCAAAGCTGCAGCGCCCAAGACAGCGGCACCCAAGAAACCGGCTACGCCGTAGCAGAGGCAAAAATCAGCTGCCGTCGGCCCGCTTTCGTGGGTTGCGGGTGCCTCAGATTCAATAAGACACGGCCAACGGGTTCTTTGAGAGGTTTCAAAGGGCCCGTTGGCCTTTTCCGACCTCCCAAACGCGCGAGCCTTGCAAGTCCAGTCGGGCCGCGCTCACGCGCGGCCCTTTTTCTGAAACGCACGCCACTTTGCTCAAAGCGGGTCAGTTAGTTAGCTGTCCAGCGTTATCCATACCCGGCTGTGTTTGGCACTCACAGAAGTCCCTTTAAGGCAGACTCAAAAGCATCGGTATATTCAAAGCCGATAATCTTCTTGCGGAGTGCCCCTTGTCTGTCATAGAGCATCGTGGTCGGTAATCCCTCGATGCCGCCAAACTTCTGTTTCAGTTCATCCGACGCCACGGCCAACGGATAGCGGACTCCGATTCTCTTGGCAAACAAGAGCGGATCTTCGGTATCCGTCATCGTGTCAAATTTGAATCCGACGACCGCAAGCCCTCGTGAGCCATACCGGTCTAGGAGTCTCTGGTAGCCAGGCATTTCCTTTTTGCACGGCTGACACCATGTCGCCCAGAAATCGATGAGCACAACCTTGCCTCGCAGGTCGCCCGCGGAAATCTCTCGTCCCTGCAAATCCTTCATCGAGAAATCAGGCAACCGTGAACCGATCTCACCCGCCGCGATTACAGCCTCTTTCGGCTGTGGAGAACTCGCCGAGTTTTGACTGCATCCGGCAAGTCCTGTCGCAGCGAGGCTCAGAACACATAGACGTTTTCTTAGCATCTATTCCTTCTTTTGCACTTCGAGAACCAGCAGCTTGAGGGGTGCCGAAGGGTCTGCTTTCTTTTTCCCTGCTGGCTTTTTGAACAACTGGCCACCAACTGTGACCATCGTTTGCGTATCCGCGAGGGTTTCAAGCCCTTTCGACAACTCATTGGGTGTAAGCACGAAAGACTGATTCGGTGCAACTTGTAAGGCAAGGCCACCCGACGAGTCCTTCACGATTTTTCCGCGTGCGGTCACATCCATCTCCGCAGCAGTCACACCACTGTCGTAAGTCGCTTTTAGAAGCTGGGCCGGGTCAATCTGCCCACCTTCTTTGGGCGTGACCTCAACCTTTCCATCGATCAGGTTTACATCTACTTTTTGAACGCCAGACTGGCGCCCGAGGTGTTGCTTCACCCCGTATGCTCAAAAGTTTCAAGTCATGCCTTCGACGCGCATTTCAATATGCTTGATTTGCGCTTGACTCACCGGCACAACCATCGAACCGAGCAGCGCAAGCAGCGCGAGCTTTTTCGTGTTCATCTTTTCTCCTTTCTTTTCTTAACGATGCATCCGAAACTGCTGTGTAATTCCGAAGCTGATGTGCCGGCGAACCGGCATGAACATTGCGCCAGTGGAATGCGCCGCGTCCCAGTCCATCCCGAGCCAGACATGCATTCCGGGACGCACCCCCACATAGGAAGTGATTCCAACCAGCAGCACATCGCCGCCGCTCCCGCTCTGCGTGATGCCTCCTAGGCGCTCATCCAGGGAATGCAGCCAGGTCAGCGCCGGGCCAATGAACCATTCACGGGCCACGTTCTTCGATTCATAAGGCCTGTACGACAGCCAGAAACGTGATTCGATGTCGCTGCCGAGGCGTGTTGCCTGCGTTCCCTGTGACCGGATAAGGGCATGGAAATCCTCATCAGCAACAAGACGCTTTAGATTGAACAGCCCGGTATAGGTCCAATTTGCCGCCAGAAAAAGATCAGTAGAACCCGAGCCCAGTTGCAAACTCGCAGGCAGTCGTTTCCCGATTGTGTCCGTCAAGCCTGTTCGCCCTGTCGGGATCTTGGGACCGAATGCGACAGATGCCTGCGTGGTGCCGCGTTCCGAATCACGCCGATAAAACCTGTACTTCACCAGCACCATGGCATCGCCAAGCCCCGTTCCACCAAGGGTTGGTGCGCTCCCGGTATCAAAGTGAATCGTCACTACCGGAACGAGCACGGTCAAATCAAAATTGCGGTAAAAACCCCAGGTGAAATTGAAATCGCCTTCATGCGAAAAGGTAGGATGGGCTGTTGCAGGAATGCCGCCCGGGATTCCAAGCATGGGACTTCGAGTCGTGAAAATGGAATTGTAGGAAATGAGTCCGCCTCCGGGGAACAGGGGCGGGGCTGTTTCGGGGGCAGGGCCCTGCGCCTTTGCCGGGGCAGCGCAGAGCAGCGGGAGGACCACTAGGAATACACCCGCAAATCGCCCAACAGAATATGTATTTCGCATTTTCACAAATGCTTCCTCCGGTGGAAACGGGTATGCCGAAGCACACGAGTGCTTCAAGTCGCGGGACGACTCGAGGATGGACTAGATGCGAAGTGGCCGTGGGGCTGGAATGTAACGGATTGGCGGCGCATGACAATGCGCCGTAATCACAGCGTCGGGGGAATCTAGGCCGGGAGATTTGCCAGCCGCAGGCACCACGCCCAGTGCAACGAAACAGTAGGAAACGCCTTTCACAGAGGCGGGCTGCACAAAAGGAGCGTGGATCGCTTGCATGGTCTTGCAACAATCCTGCGCGTGATGCCCATGCGACGAGCACGACATCGAGTTGCAGCAGTGCATCGCCTGTTCGGGCGTTGTTGCCGCGCCACAGTCGAACGCATACGCCGCGAGAGCGACCACCAACAGTGCCAGCAGCATTGGTTTTGCGAAGCTCACTTCTCTCAAGTTAGACGCATTCAGCGTCCCGGTCAAGCCAAGCTACTTGTCTTCCTTCTCGTTTGTTACAGCCGTGGTCCATTTTCGCCCTACTCGGCTTCCTTCGTGACTTTCACTGGAGATTCACTCGGGGAAGAACCGCAGGCAGTAGTTTCGACATGGAATTATTCACAGCTTTTCCGCATCCTCATTTCTTCCTAAGTGCTTGATTTATAAGCCGCTTGTCTCTCCCCTCGATGGGCCTGCTAGTGCGAAGAGGTTTTTGGGGAAGTGCTGCGACACGAGCTGAACAATCCCTTGACGGGAATTCTGGGGAACGCGGAGTTGCTGCTGGTGGAGATTCGCCGGAAAAAAGACGGCAAAGTCCCCGGCGGAGGGGAACAGCGACTCGAAACGATCGCGACGCTGGCGGTGCGCCTGCGGGAAACTATGCGCCGGCTGAGCGAAGAATGGGAAGCGCGCAAGCACCCGGTGGTGTGAGGAAAAAGGAAGTTCACCTTTTCGCTCCGGCCTGGGCTGCGGGAACCGGCGCAGGAGATTTAGCGTACGTGTCGAAGAGGGAGAGCACGCGGCGCTTGAATTCTTCGGGATGAAAGCCTAGGGCGGCGGTGTGGTACGCACCGGGCACGACCCAGAGCTGCTTCGGCCCGCGCGCGGCGTCGTAAATCATCTGCGTGTGGCGGCACGGGAGCGCCACGTCTTTTTCATCACAAATGAGAAGGACGGGGAGAGCGCGCGAGGCGACCGCCTTCACCGGGGAAACTTCCCCGACGGGAAGGCCGCTGAGTTTTTCTCCGCGACTGAGCAGCGTCCACGCGAACGGCGACAGCAGCGTCTTGCCCAGCCAGGGATATTTGCGGAGCCCGGCGTAGTCGTAGGCCGCTTCGCGAAGATTGGCAAAAGACGATTCGGCGACCACCGCCTCGATGCGCGGATCGGCCGCGCCGGATTGCAGGGCGATGCCCGCGCCCATAGACTCCCCGAGCGCGAAAATATGGCTCGGCGCGCAAACCGGCCCGCCGAGGCCGTGCCATTGGATCGAAAGGCAGCGCTGCTCGGCGTCATGAAACAGCGCGTCGATGACGGCGCGCGTGTCGTTGCGTTCGAGCCAGCCGTATGTGGCGATGGAGCCGTCGCTCGCGCCATGGCCGCGCGCGTCCATCATCACCACGCCGTAGCCGGCACCAAGCAGGAATTCGGACTGGCCGATGACGCCGACGCGGTTGTCGGCCACGCCGTGGAAGAGCAGTACCCAGGAGCCGTTTGGATTCAGGGGAGCGACCTTCCAGCCGCGGAGCAGGACGCCATCCGGGGCGCGCACGTCGAATTCCTCGCGGTCGGCATGCGTGAGGGCGAAAGAGGCGTCGGCTTCGCGGATGAGGTCGGGCGTCAGTTCGCGGCGGATGGGATGAAGGTACGCAGGCGCGACCAGCCAGCCCGCCACCGCCGCGAGGAGCGGTGGCAAGAGCAGCAGGATCAGCGCGATGCGAAGCAGTCTTCTATACATGGTAGAAATGGGAAGGCGGGCAGCGGCGCCCGGATAACCTCCTCTTGAGGATACGTGTAGAACGGCCGGCGTGTTCTGGCTTGCGGGGTACAGAATTGACGAGCAAGGGGCCCCGAGTCCGTGTGGCAACTAGGCTTGACGCTGGTCCTCTACTGCCGGTACCGCGCGGCGGGGCCATAGAACGAGGCTCAAGCTTGGCACGTCGAGGTTCAATGCAAGCGCGCATGGGAAGGATAGCAGGTCATTAGCGATTGGTTAAGTATTATGTGGGGAACGGGAGAAATAAGGGGTCGAACGGTAGCGGAGGGGATTGAACGGTTTCGGCGGGGCGGGACGTGCTAGAAAAAGGCACAGTCAAAAGCCGCGCCCCGAGAGCCCGAGGGTTGGGCAGCAGTAAATAGCAGCCCTAGGGAGAAAGGCCAAAGGTTGGGAGTCGGACAAAAGACAGGGGTCTCAAGACCCGCCACTACATAAGGGAGAGAGAATGACGCTGCGTGAGGAGGAATCCCTCGCTGTGCCTGCCTGTCGTAAGCAGGCCCGGGATGACCGAGTGATAGAACGCTAGCGCTTGGGGATGACGGGCAGGACGATGTGCGAGGGATGTTCGGCGTCGTGATAGATGGTGTTGGCGGCGACAGCGGTGCGACGGTTCTGGTTGAGCGGCTCGCCGGTGTTGGGGTTCACATCGAAGCGAGGGAAATTGCTGCTGGAGATGTCCAGGCGGATGCGGTGTCCTTTCGGAAAAAGAATCGAGGTGGGGTACAGCTCAATGCGGAATTTGTAGACCTGTCCAGGTTTCATCAGCGTGGCTTTCTCGAGGGAATCGCGGTAGCGCGCCCGCACAATGCTGTCACCGATATTGAGCTCGACGCCCAAGGGGAAATCGCGATGGGGAGGATAAACATCAACGAGCTTGGCGGTGAAGTCCGTGTCCACCGCGCTCGAAGAAGCCCAGAGATTGACGACGAGCGGTCCGGTAACCTCCATATCTTCGCGCAGTGGCGGAGTCTCGAAAACCAGGATATCGTTCCGCGATGCCAGGCGGCGGGTATTGTTGCAGCCGAGGACATTCGGGCGGCAGCGCTGATCGTAGGCTCCGGCCTCCATCATTCCGATTTGCGAAGAGACGTTTCCTCCGATTGAGGGCACGGGATCCCTGGGATCAAATTCGTATTGCGTGGGTGCTGAGGACTGCGGCCTTTCCAGTCCGAGCGTTCCATCGCCGTGCAGGTAATAGGGACTGGCGACGGCGCGCGAAAGAGGCCATTCCTTTTCTGTGCGCCAGTGCCCGCCGACATGGATGCGGCCTTCGGGCGTTTTATGAGCGTCGCCACCGCCCATGATGAAAATGCGCACCGGGCCTTCCTGGTCCACACCGTTTTGAACGCCCTTGAGCCAGCGGTCCATCCACGCGAGTTCAAGCGCATGGAGTGAGATGGCTGCGTCGGGTCCAAACTCCGCCTCGCCCGCGTAGGAATTATCCTGGCCGCCATGGGTCCACGGGCCCATGGTCAAGCGTTGCAGACTTTTCTTGGTTTTGGCCAAGCCGGCATAGTTCAGATTCGCCACATTGAGCGCCCAGGAGTCGTACCAGCCGCTGACGTGGAAGGCCGGAACGTCTTTGTGTTCATCGAGGTGGCTTATGACATCGATGCCCATGTCTTTCCAGTAGGAGTCGTAGTCTCCGTGCGACATGAGTTCGACGAGCGTGGACTCATAGTCCGGCGCCATGCGCAGAGGCGTCGCGCCTGCGCGAAACGGTAGCGCGGTGATGTAATCTCGATATTGTTTGGCGCTCTCGGCGAGCGCCTTGCTAGTGGCAGCATCGCCTGGAAAATAGGACGGATAATCGGGCGAATCCACGGGATTTCCGACGCTGAACATCCACGTGAACATCCGCAACTCGAAGGCGCCGTTGTGCCGAATACCGTAGCGCCCCGGATTTGTTGCCGCCACGTTCGGCACCATGGCCTTCAGAGCGGGCGGCTGGGCGAGGGCCATGGCATGCTGCGTGCCGCCTTCGTAAGAACCGCCAAGCGTGCCGATGGAGCCATCGCTCCACGGCTGTGCGGCAATCCACGCGGCGGTGTCAAATCCATCGGCAGGGTCGTCTTTGAAGAACCGCCAGCGTCCTTCGGAGCCATAACGGCCACGGACGCTCTGAACGACGAAGACATAGCCGCGCTGGACAAAAGGTGCGGCGCCTTCTTCTCGCCACGTTCTGGTATAGGGTGTGCGCACAAGCAGTGTGGGAAAGCGCTCGCCCACGGGCATGCCGTTCAGCGCGGGGCGATAGACGTCGGTGGCCAGCCGGACACCGTCGCGCATGGGCACCATCACGTGTTTTGTAGCCAGGAGTTCGTAAGACTTTGGTTGCGATTGCGCGCTCGCGAGCAAAATTATCACGTAAGTCGGAAGACGGAGCAAAAAAAAGGCGGCCCTCACGCAACAGGCGATGGGGATGGCGCGTGGGAGGTGATGTTTATGAGGGGTTTATCTTTGCTGTTGTAGGGTTGCCCTGTTGTAGGTTTGCGAGACGAGATTTGCGAGTGGAGGAGATGACTATGGAATTTTTTGGTGCGAGGAATTCGAGCTTAGGACGACAGGTGTTGAGCGGGACGAAGATTTGGAGGCCTGGTGTGGGTGCAGTGCTGGGCGTGGCGGTGATTGTGCTTGGCGGGCTGGCGGCGGCGCGGGCCGCGGAGAGCTATCACCTGCTGAAGAAATACTCGATCGGGCAGGCGGAGGGCAGTACGCGGGAGTATTTCGACTACATCACGGTGGATTCGGCGGCGCGGCGGGTATATTTGTCGCACGGCACGGAGATCAAAGTGATCAGCGCGGATGACGGCAGCGTGGTAGGCACGATTGGGGGCTTGAAGCAGACGCACGGCGTGGCGGTGGCGAGCGAGTTTGGGCGCGGGTTCATCACCGACGGGGCGCAAGGGAAGGTGATCATTTTCGATTTGAAGACGCTGAAGGTGACCGGAGAAGCGAAGGCGGACAAGGACGCGGACAGCGTGGCGTACGATCCGGCGTCGAAGCGAATTTTCGTGATGAATGGCGATCCACACAGCTCGACGGTGATCGATGCGAAAAGCGGGGATGTGGTGGGGACGATCGAACTGGGCGGCGGGCCGGAGTTTGCGGTGGCGGACGGCAAAGGGACGGTGTTCGTCAACATGGAGGACAAGAACGAAGTGGTGGCGATTGATTCGAGCACGTTGAAAATCAAATCGCGCTGGCCGCTGGCGCCTGCGGGAACGCCCACGGCGCTGGCGATGGACACGGCGCACCGGCGGTTGTTCAGCGCGGGGCGCAATCCGCAGAATCTGGTGGTGCTGGATGCGGACAGTGGGAAGGTGATCCAGTCGTTCCCGATCAGCGTGGGCGTGGATGCGGCTGTGTTCGAGCCGGAGACGGGGATGCTGTACGTCTCGACGCGCGAAGGATTTGTGCACATTTTCCACCAGGACACGCTGGACAAGTACAGCGAGGTGGAGAAGGTGAAGACGGAGTTTGGCGCGAAAACCATGGGGCTGGACACGAAGACGCACACTATCTTCGTGGATACGGCGGATTTTGGGCCGGCTCCCGCGCCCACGGCGGAGCGGCCGCATCCGCAGCCTGCGCCGGTTCTGGGGACGCTTCACGTGCTGGTGTACGGAAAATGACTGAAAATCGAAAGTAGAAATTCGAAAATGGAAATTCGAAGCGTCTATTGAGAGGGGTTTGCGTAGGCAGCCAATCTTTTCTTTGCGGCTCTTCGCTTTACGGATACCAGAATTATGATGAGCACGCCTAAACCTACGCCGCCAAACATCGAGACCAAGCTTCTTAGTATGGTCTGAATGATCTTCTCGCCGACGCCTGAGCCGACAGCAAGAACTGTTTGCGGACCCTTTGTATCCTCGGGATAGTTGCAGGACAAGTCGTATTGGCCGGCGACCTTGACGGGAAATTCCAGCACGGATCGACCCGAACGGCTGCCCAAGTTATAGGTTGTCGACATCCCCGGTCGTCGCAGCGGAATTTTCTGACTTCCCGAAAGCATCGTGACGGTACAGCTCAGGCCATCGACGGACTGGGTAGTTGAGTAGATTCGGCCATCCACGACGGACTGCTCTTCGAGGAAAACTGTATAGGTCGCTGGAGTGCCCAGCGACAGTTCCGCGTGGCCGGGAACGACTAGCTGCGTAAGGGAATCCGTGAGGTGGGAAAGTCCGTTGAAAAGAAAGTATACGAACAGGGCGCCGCCCGCGAAGATTAGCACCCAGCCAATCGAGGCGTACCACCAACTAGGCTTGATTTCGGGCGCTTGCATCCTCTTTGGATCTCCGCCATGGCTTCGCCCCGACAACCTGACCCCTTTAAGCCTACATGTGGAGCTGAAGGCAACCAAGAAAGATGAGAATCTGTCAGAAGCCGGGGGGATGGTAGGAGGCGACGGCGAAGGCGCGTTCGAGGGCGATGCCCGCGCGGCAGAGTGTGCCTTCGTCGAAGAGGCGGCCGATGAGCGTGACGCCGTGGGGAACGCGGCGGGGCGGGGAAAATTTGGGCAGGGGATGCTGCGGGTCGGGCGCCCAGTCGGAGCGCGCCTCGCCGACTTCGACGAAACCGGCGCGCAGCGTGAGCGACGGATGGCCGGTGTTGTTGCTGATGGTGAGCATTTCGTCGCGGAGTGAAGGGACGAGAAGCAGGTCGACGTCGGAGAAAATACGCGCCATCTCCTGGCAGACTTTGCGGCGGAAGCGGTCAGTCTGAACGAAATCCACAGCGGAAAGAAAACGGGCCTGCCGGAAAAGATTGGGCCAGGAGTCGTGTGTCTGCATCTTGAGCTGATCGGTGGCATGAGAGAGCGTGAGCTCCTCGAAGGCGGCGGCGCCTTCCGCGAAGAGATTGAGATTGAGCGTGCCGTACGGCCAATCAGGGAGAAAAACTTCGACGGGGCGCATGCCGAGCTTTTCGATAGTTTCGAGAGCGGCGCGGTCGACGTCGGTGGCGGGAGGCTGCTTCATCCAGGAGGGGAAGTAGCCGACGCGGAGGCCCTTGACTGGGGCGGAATCGAAGTCGAGATGGCTGGGGACGCTGGAGACGTCGCCGGGGTCAGGGCCGGAGATGGCTTGCAGGACGAGAATGGCGTCTTCGACGGAGCGGGTCATGGGGCCGAGCTTGTCGAGCGACCAGCAGAGCGTCATCGCGCCCGTGCGAGGGACGCGGCCGTAGGTGGGGCGAAGTCCGGTGACGCCGCAGCGCATGCTGGGACTGACAATGCTGCCGCCGGTTTCGCTGCCGATGGAGAAGCCGACAAGTCCGGCGGCGGTGGCGGCCCCGGGGCCGGCGCTGGAGCCGGACGCGCCTTCATCGAGCAGCCAGGGGTTCATGGTCTGACCGCCAAACCAAATGTCGTTGAGCGCGAGCGCGCCGAGGCTGAGCTTGGCGATAAGAACGGCGCCGGCGTCGTGGAGACGCTGGACGACGGTGGCGTCTTGCGTGGGGATGCGATTGCGAAAAGGCTCCGCACCGTAAGTGGTGGCGATGCCGGCGGTGTCGAGAAGATCCTTGCCGCCCCAGGGGATGCCCTGGAGAGGGCCGCGGTATTTTCCAGCGGCGATTTCGGCGTCGGCTTTTTTGGCTTGCGTAAGAGCAAGATCGCGCGTGAGGGTGATGATGCACCGGAGTTTCGAATCGAATTGCTCGATGCGATTGAGATAAATGTGCGTGAGGCGCTCGGACGTGAGTTTGCGCTGCTCGACCCAGCGCGAGAGCTTGGTGACAGGCGCGAAGGCGATATCGGCGTCGTCCGAAGGGAGCGGGCCGGGATCGGAGTTGGTGCGGACGAAGCGCTCGCGCTGCGCGGCAGGATGCTGGCCGGGGAGCACGGAATCGTAACGCGAAAAGGGCGCGAGCGAGGATGCGAGCGCGACGTTGCGCGGGCCGGTGCGGCGTTCGAGAAGAGCGGCCATGTTGACGCGCCAGAAGGAAGCGGCTTGGGTCAGCTCGGCGGGAGTGAGTTCAACGCGGGCGAGTTTTTCGGCTTCGGCGAAAGTAGCGGGAGAGACTTCGGGGCCCACGGCCGGGCCGGTGCCGAAGGCAGAGGGCGCGCCGGGAGGGAGTTGCGAGGGTTCCTGCGTCTCGGCGTTCAGAGAAACTGCGGCGCCGAGAAAGCCAAGAGACATTTGTGCGAGAAACTGCCTGCGGGGATTTGGCATGAGCCCTCCGAGGGGAAGCATTGTATCTGAGTCTCGAAGAGCGCGCAGGGTTAGAACAATTCCTGTGGGGAAGGAAAAGGACAGTTAGGAGGGCTTGGTGCCCTGGGCGGTGGGCGCTGCGATTTGTTGTTTGTGGTCCACGGAGAAGAGCAAGTAGTTCTTGAAACTATGGCGGCGATGCGTGCGGCGGCCTCGCCAATCGTAAAAGACTTCGGCTATTTGAGGCAGCCACATGTCGAGATTGCGAGACTGGAAATGCACTGGACCATATTCGATGGCCGCGTGGTCAGCGGCGAGGCGGATTTGCGGCAGGGAGGCGACGAGATCCGTTTCCAACCGGACGATTTGAAAGCTATCCGCGGCGATCCAGGCGCGCCCTTTGAGGGGGACTGAGTAAACCGGGCCTTGAGCGCCAATTTGATAGGTGCGAATGGTATTCGGCTTATCGGCCCTTTGGCGGAAATGGATTTGCCAAGCTGGCGCACCGCGCGACATCGCCAGTCCCTCGCAGGAAAGCGCAAAGTTTTGCACGTTCGAAGGATGAAAAATGAGGACAAGTGCGGGCAACCCGGTGGTCGCCATACCATCGGGAAATTGGGCTGCCGAATAATGAGAGTCTCTGTATTCCTCCACGTTGCGCAGGCCAAGGCGATTTTTCTTGATGGAAACCACATAGTTGAAGTCGAACTTGGCGGGACGCGAGGCGAGCCCCCACTTGTTGATTGACACGTGGGTCACAGCTTCGGTCGCCGTGAACTGATCCACATTGGCGAGGAATTCCTGAATGCGGCTGCCGGACTTTGCGATGATTTCCTCCAGGTTGCATGCCACGCCGGAGTCCACCGGCGGAACTTTTTCGTCAATGTCGGCGGGGAGCCAGTTCGAAGGCAAGAGGGTCGAGGTTGCTAGCATAGGCACGGGTGGGGAGTTTGATGCCGTGCTGGACTCGCGTTCCGTTGCTGATTCGAAGGGAGCCTGCAAATCCGCGAGCTGTTTCACGGCGGCAGCGTCCGAAGCATTTTCGCGGAGGTAGGCTTGTAGAACTTGGATGGCTCGCTCCTGTTCACCGCGCAGGCGCAAAGCGCGCCAGGAGCGGCTGAACAATTCCGGCCTGGCCGTGACCCAATTCGAGTGCGCGCTCGGCTTGATGGATGGATTCGTCCAGCAGGCCCTGCCGGAGGTAAGCGTCCGCAAGAGCCGCATGGGGGCGCCAGGAAGTGGGCTCGGCTTCGACAGCTCGGTTGAGGTATTGAGCTGCTTCATTCGGCTTGCTTTCCCGCATGAGCGCGCTGGCCAGGGACAACAGGGCGCCAGGATGGTTTGGAGAGAGGGTCAAGACTTTTTCCCAATAATTCCTCGCGTGCACCCAGTCATTCATCTGAGAGGAATAAACGCCAAAAAGGAAGTTCGTGTCCGCGTCACTAGGAGAAGACCGGTAGACGGTATCCAAGTGGTTGCGCGCATCGGCAGGTTTGTCGGCCCGCAACGCTTCCAGAGCTTTTCCCAGTTCCTTCTGTAACTTGAAACCCAGGATCGGATGGTCTTCGCCGGGCGGGAGAGATGAGTATTGGGCGCGCAGGCAGGGAGCAAGGAGGAGGGAGTAGAGAATGAGAGTAGGAAAGGTGCAACGCGGCACGCGCAAAGACATGCGGACTCCCACCAGCGAATTTACCGAAGGGAAGGACCCAAACTTCGAGATATCTTATACCCATGCCGCGGAAAACGTAACAAGGAGAGCATGGATCTTGTCACGGGGGGCCGCGGCTGGCATTGTGCTGGAATTAGGATCGGCGGGGCTGCCAATCCCTGGTGATCAGGAAGTCCGGAACAGGACGGCCTTTCCATAACCACGAAAGGCAGGAGTCTGCCATGACATGGAATTGTCTGGCGCTTAGGGCGGTGCAGACATTTGCCTTCATATTCTTTTTTGCACACCCGTGCCTGTGCCAGCAGAAGATTTCCGACGCGGAGAAACTGCTTTTTGATTCCGTTAACCGCGAACGCGTGGAGAGAAAGCTGACGCCTTTGAAATGGGACGAGGGTCTGGCGCGCGCGGCGCGCAAGCATGCCGAACAGATGGCGGAGCACGATTTGCTTGAGCACCAAGTGCCCGGCGAAGCTGATCTGGCGACGCGGGCCCAAGAGGAAGGGGCGAGCTTCAGCCATATTACAGAAAATATTGCGATGGGAGTGTCCGCCGACAAGTTCCACGACGGCTGGATGCACTCGCCCGGGCACCGGGCAAATATTCTTGATGCGGAGAGCGATTCCATCGGGATTGCGATCGCCGAGAACGAGACGGAGTTGTACGCCGTGGAGGACTTCGCTCATGCCGTCAAGGTCCTCTCGATCGAGGAGCAGGAGAAGCGCGTCGAGGGACTCCTTATTGCGCGCGGGTTACGCCTGCTCAAGATTGGCGATGACGCGCGGAAGAGCTGCGAAGTGGACCAAGACTATGTGGGAAACAGCAAGGCAAAGTACATCGCGCACTATGAAACGCCCAACATCTCGCAATTGCCAGAAGCTTTAGAAAAGGAGATTCTGTCCCGGCGCTACAAATCTGCAGCAGTGGGCGCTTGCCCCCAAAAAGGGCCGGCGCGGTTTACGCGCTTCCGCATCGTGGTGCTCTTCTACTAGCGCTAGGAGCGAAAGAGGACGGATTCGCGCTGGAACATCTTGACGGCCAAGAAGAGCGCGGCGACGGCGTAGACGCACGTAGACGCAAAAATGATTGCGATGTAGTTCCAGTGATACGTGCCGATGACGAGCTCCTTGCAGAGAAGGCTGACGTTGAGGACGGGGATGAGGGCGAGCTTCAGGTTGAGTTCGACGCCAGGGAGCATAGCGGCGATGGCAGGAAGGATGACGATAAACAAGAGTGGCGTGATGTAACTTTGCGCTTCCTTGTAGCTTTTCGCGAAAGAGGAGATGGTGAGGAGGACGGAAGCGAAAAGAACCGCCAGCGGAAGGGCCATGATGAAAACGGAGAGCGCAGCGCCGAATCCAATGTGAAGAGTGACGTCAGACTCACCCGCCTGAACAGGCTTGGTATGCAGGGCATTGACGATGCTGAAGGAAATGGCCATGGAGACGACGGAAAGCGCGGCCGTGGTGAGAGCAGTGGTGAGGACAAGAAGGAATTTACCGAGGACGAGATGCGTGCGGGAGATGGGGCTGGAGAGGATGGTTTCCATGGTGCCGCGCTCTTTTTCCCCGGCGGTCAGGTCCATTGCCGGGTGCATCCCCCCGTTCAGGCACAGAAACACGACGATGTAGGCGATGAAACCGCCAAAGAAGAGCGCGCCACCGGACTTTTCGGGCGGAGCGACATTGTGAGGCTTGACTTCGAATGGTTTCAGGACGGTAACCGGTAGATTCCTGGCGGCGAGACGGTCTTTTACGACGGAGTCGCGATAGTCGTTGAAATATTTCTCGATTTTGCCCCTGGCCGTATCCGATTTGAGATCGCCGTCGTAATCGTGAATGAGGACGGTTTGTTCTTTTTGCTCGGCGAGACTGCGCTCGAAGCCTTCGGGAATCTCGACAACAACGGGGATCTGCTTGTTGACGACTTGATCTTTCCAATTGGCCTCGAGCGGAACGACCTGAATTTTCGGTACTTTGTTCAAGCCGGAGAGAACCGAAGGCGAGTCTTGCCCGCCGATGACCATGACTTTAGGTGTTTCTTCTCTGGCCTTTCCGATCAGGGCGGCGATCGCGGCGCCGAAGCCCACGCTGACGAGCGGAAAAAGGACCAGAGGCACGATAAACATAACAATGAGGGTGCGTCGGTCGCGGAGGGCCTCGGTCAGCTCTTTTTTATAGACAATGCCAATGTTGCGTGCAGACATGTCAGTGGGCCTCCGCAGGGACGTAATGAGGGGCGACAATCTTGACGAAGATTTCCTCGAGATCGTTCTCGGAATATTTTTGGCGAAGCTGGGCGAGCGTGCCTTCGGCAAGGAGCTTGCCCGACTGGATGATACCGATGGTGTCGCAGAGCTTCTCGACTTCGCTCATGACGTGGGTAGAGAAGATGACCGTCTTGCCGCGATCGCGGCATTCGCGAATGAAGGCGGTGATGGTGCGGGCAGTCATGACGTCGAGGCCGATCGTGGGCTCATCGAAGATCATGACAGGTGGATCGTGGACGAGGGTGCGGGCAATGGAGGTTTTCTGCTTCATGCCGGTGGAAAGCTTGTCGCAGCGTCGGTCGCGGAAGCCGTTCATGTCCAGGCGGTTGAAGATGTCGTCGATGCGCTTTTTGAGCGTGGCCTCGTCGAGTCCGTTGAGGCGACCGAAGTATTCGACGAGCTCCTGGGCCGTGAGGCGGGGATAGAGGGCCGTGGCGGTTGAGAGAAAACCGACGTTGGCGCGAACCTTTTCGGGCTGCTCGATGACGTCGTGCCCGCAGGAGCAGGCCATAGATCTTGCCGGGTAGGCAAGTAAAACTGACGTTGTCCACAGCGCGAATTTCACCGCGCTTCTTATCATGGAATCGCTTAGACAGGCTTCGAGCTTCGATCATCAGCAAATCCCCAATAGAAAGTTGGTAAAGCAGGACGCAGAGCTTTCAGAGTGTACTACGTTGGCGATGCGGGAATATTACAGAAAGACATCGACAAGCGGGGAAGAGCGCTTCAGCCTTTGTGACAGGCGGGGCACTGCTTTGCATCGAACTTATCGGGGGTAACGCGAAACATGTTGTTGCACTGGATGCACACGCGATGCAGAACCGTGCTGGAGACAGGCGCAAGTTTTGGCGAGCTCTTTGAAGCCGGCGAACTGGTTTTGGCGCTAGTGGTGTCTGTAGCCATGGGCCGATCGTAGCACGCAGAGGGCCGTCAGCCAAACCACCGGCATCTTAATTCAGGGCCGGGGCATCTTCCCTAGGTAGGCTTTTAGCGGTTCCACAATGTGTTTACGTTAGGCATGGAGCATAGAGAAAGCCGCGCGGGCCTTGCTAGAATGAAGTATCTTGGAGCCTTCCGGGCAAGCGCCAGGATAGCCACAGACAAATGGGCGGGAAGTGCGCGGGGGAGAAGTATTTCTACGCCTGTGGAGCGCCAAGGCTGAGGACGTACGGAATAGAATTAGGAATTCATGGATCGAAAACTGCGAAACCGGATTGTGCTTTACCTGTTCCTGGCAGTGGTGTTGGCGTTCGTTCTCATCAAGCTGAGCGGGCGAAAACCGGCGCCGAAGATTTCCGCGGTGACGCCGGTGCGGGAGAACCTGACTTCCTCCATCAGCAGCAATGGAAAAGTTGAGCCTATTTCGCCTTACGTGATGCGGGCGGAGCTGAACACATTCGTCGAAAAGGTCTACCCCAGCGAAGGGCAGCAGGTGAAAAGGGGCCAACAGCTCCTGGAATTGGATGTAAAGGACGCCGCGGCGCAGCTCGCCGAAACGCGATCGAAACTGCTGCAGGCGCAGGATGATTTGCGAGCGGCGAGGGCGGGTGGCAGAGCAGACGCGGCTGCGAAGGCCGCGGGCGATCTGGCAAACGCGCAAAAAGAGCGCGACCGGCTGCAGAAAAATCACGAGGCGTTGCTCCACTTGATTGCCCAGGAGGCGGCGACCCAGGACGAACTGGCGACCAACGACCTGGCACTGACCAGGGCGCAGGCGGAAGTAACGAGGCTCACCGCGGCGAAACAGGAATTTGAGCGCGGCGTCAAGCTGGACCGCGATCGCGCAGTGTTGCAGGTAGAACAATTGAAGAACGAAGCTGCCGCACTCGAAGACAAAGTGCGGCAAGGACGCATCACAGCGCCAGCGGATGGAACGCTGTATTCCCTTCCGGTGAAGGCCGGGGATTTTGTAAAAGTGGGCGACTCCCTGGCGGAGATGGCGGACTTGCACAAGGTGCGCGTGCGGGCGTTTATCGATGAGCCGGATCTGGGCGGGCTGGAAGAGAATGAGCCCGTAAAAATCACCTGGGACGCGCTGCCGAACAAGACGTGGTCCGGCAAAACCGAAATCATTCCAAAACAGGTGGTGCAACGAAATACGCGGAGCGTTGGCGAATTGCTGTGTTCGGTGAAAAACGACAAACTGGAACTGCTGCCGAATATCAACGTAAACGTGCGCATCAATTCGAGGGAGCGCCTCGGGGTGCTGTCCGTGCCTCGGGGAGCCGTGGAAGTCGAAGGCGGGCGGCGCTATGTGTACGTGGTGAAATCGAACCAGCTTGGCGTAGGGAAGTCCACGCTGGAGAAGCGAGAGATCCACGTAGGCATCGCGGACGCCACGAACTATGAAGTGGTGAGCGGCCTGGAGGAGGGCGAATTGGTGGCGTTGCCGGGCGACGTGGATCTGCGCGACGGAATGAACGTGATTGTGGTGAGCACATCCGTGGAGAATTCTTAGGGAACAACGAATGGTTCGATGGAGCAAGCTGGCGTTTGCAATTGCATTTCTGGCGAGCACGGCGCTCGCGGCGACAAAAGTAAAATTCGATGCAAGTTTGGCCGAAGCACGCAGGGCTTACGAAGCAAGCGACTACACGAGGGCCATCCAAGTCCTGCAGGAAGCTGCGGCTAAAGAGCCGCAAAACGGGGACATCCAGTTGCTACTGGCGAAAAGTTACCTGGAACTCCAGGAACTTGATGCGGCCATCCGCAGCGCGGAGAAGGCCGTGGCGATCGATCCGCAGAATTCCGTGTATCACGAGTGGCTGGGAAGAGCCTATGGCGAAAAGGCTGATAAGGTTGTCTGGCCCCCCACGAGGATCGCTCTGGCCAAGAAAACCGGGAAGGAATTTGAAAGTGCGGTCGTGTTGGATGGGAAGAATTTCTCGGCCCGCCAGGTGCTGATCGAATTTGATTGCAGCGCTCCGGGCATGGTGGGCGGAGGGGAAGATAAGGCGCAGCCGCACATCAAGGAATTGATGGAGTTGGACACCGCAGAAGGCCACTATGCCGCCGGGAATTGCCGCAGGCAAAAAAAAGAATTCGCCGCTGCGGATGAACAGTTCACCAAAGCCCTGGAGAGCAAGCCGAAATCGGCGGAGCTAATCTACGACATTGGCGACTATGCAGTGAAGCGCGAGCAGGCGGAGCGGTTGATTGCCGTGGCGGATGTTGGGGAGCGCGCGGCACCGACTGATCCCCGGGGCAGGTTTTACCGTGGCGTGGGGCTGGTTTTGCAAAAAGAGAAATTGGAAGAAGCCGAGCGCTTGTTGCAGGAGTATGCGAGGAGAGCTCCGAAAAGGAACGGATACCCGTCTCCAGCGGCGGCGCACGCTTGGCTGGGCCGTTTGTATGAAGGCAAAGGCGACACGGAGAATGCGAAGAAAGAATTCGAGAACGCACTCAGGTTGGATCCCAAGAATAAAATCGCGCAGGAAGAGTTGAAGAAACTCAAGAAGCGTTAAGCATTTTCTCCGAGCTACTGCTCTGGCTAGCGCTCTAAAGTTCTTGCGGCAATAGAAGACGATGCATATCCGAGAGACCGTAACGGTGGCCATCGACGCGCTGCGCTCGAATAAACTGCGCGCGGCGCTGACCTCTCTCGGAGTCATCATTGGAAGTGCCTCCATCGTTCTGGTTGTGACGGTGGCGCTGACCAGCAAGAAATATGTTCTTTCACAGATCGAGGCGGTGGGGTCAAACCTTTTGTGGGTGGAATTGGTCAGAAGCTCGGACAAGCCCCAGCCGCTGAGCTATGAGCTGACCATCGACGATATGAACACACTGAAGGCGGGAATTCCCAATGTGGCCGAAGCCGCGGGGATTCGTGAACTGCCGATGGCAGTAGTAGTTCCCGGGGGAACTTCACGAGCAGTGAACTTGATTGGCGTGACGGAAGGGTATCAAGCCATCCGGCGGCTCGTGATTTCGCGGGGACGGTATTTTGACTCCGTTGACATGCAGATGCGCAGCAAGTTTTGTCTGATCACGGGACCGCTAGCGGAGCGCGTCTTCGGGACCGAGAATCCTGTCGGCAAAAACATTCGCATGGGGGAACTGACGTTCACAGTTATTGGGGTATTCCGGGAACGTGCTTCGACCTTTGGGCAATCGGAGGTTCACGACTATTCAGTGATTATCCCTTTTACGCTCATGAAATACTATACCGGGACCGACGTGCTGAGGACGATGTACGTGCAAGCGGCGAGGCCGGAGAGCGTGGAGAGCGTACAGCGGCAAATGGCGCAATTGCTGCGCAGCCGCCATCCTGCCGAGGCGGAGTATGACGTACAAACGCTGACGGCAATTTTGGATGTAGCGAGAAAGATTTCTCTGGGGCTGACGGTTGTGCTGGTGATTATCGCGGCGATTGCGCTGCTTGTCAGCGGAATCGGGATCATGAACATCATGCTGGTGACGGTGACGGAGCGGACGCGCGAAATCGGGATCCGCAAGGCGATTGGCGCGGCGCAGCGGGAGATCCTGTATCAATTCCTGGTGGAATCCTTTTTGATCAGCGGCGGAGGAGCTGTGATTGGGATCTTGATTGGGCTCGCTATGCCCGTCGTGGCGCAGTACTTTTTGCCTGGGAATTTGCGGGTGCCGGTGTCACCTCTGAGCGTGGTGATCGCCTTTGTGGTGTCCTGCTCGACGGGCTTGTTCTTTGGGTATTTGCCGGCCAACCAGGCGGCGAGCCTGCAGCCCGTGGAGTCCCTGCGGTATGAGTAATGAAAAGCATTACGAGTTAGGGGTCAGAGATTCTTGAGTTGCGGCCAAGGAGCTTGAAGATGCAATTGCTTCGAACCGTTGTGAGCGTTGCGACCTTGACGACTTTGTGTGGTGGTGCGCGGGCGCAAGAGAGCCCCACGCCGAAACCAGCGGAGCCGAGCGCGCAAACCGGGGGCGCTGCGCCGGTCGCCGTAACGTTGAAGCGCGCGATCGAGCTGGCGCTGCAGAACAGCAAAGAAATTCAGGTGGCGAAGATACAAGCAAACGTGGCGAATCATGCGGCACAAATCACGAAGGCGCAATTCATGCCTAATCTCTATGCCGGTTCCGGAGCAGGTTATACCAACGGCATACCGGAAACGCCGGGCGGGCGAGCGCCCTCGGTGTTTAACGTGACGTATACGGAACAGGTCTTCAACGAGCCGCTGCGCGGCCAGGCCAAAGAGATGCAAGAGCAGGCCAAGGCACAGAAGATCGCACTGGAGGAAGCGAAGAGCAGCGTCATTACCCGGACGGCGATGGCGTACCTCGAACTTGGAAAAGTGCGGCATTCGCTGGAGCTGTTGCGGGCAGAGCAGGAAAGCGCGGAGAAGATTCTCCAGGTAACCCAGGAGCGGCAAGGCGAAGGACTCGAATTGCCGGTGGAAGTGACGAAGGCGCAATTGACCAAGGCGCGGGTGGTGCAGCGCGTTCTGCAGTTGGAAGAGCGAGAAGATGAATTAGAAGTTTTTTTGGCGTACCAGTTGGGATTGCCGGAGGCGCAAGCCATCGAAGTCACGCCGGAAGATCTTCCTGGTGAGGCGGAGCAGGCGGGCGACAACCTGATCGCGGCGGCGCTGGCGAACAACACCGGATTGCGGCTGGCGGAGTCCGACGTGCGCGCCAAGGAATTCCGGCTGAAAGGGGAACGCCGCGGCTATTTCCCTACGCTCGAGCTGGTGAGCGTGTACAGTGTCCTGGCGAAATTCAATAATTATTCGCAATTCTTCAACAGCTTCCAACGGAACAATTTCAATGCTGGAATCGATATGCGCGTGCCGATCTTTAGCGCGCAAACGAGAGCGAACATCGGACTGGCTCAGGTGAATCTGGATGCGGCAAAAGCCAGCCTATCCAATAAGAGAAGTGAAGTGACTGCCGATGTAAGACAGAAGACGCGGCGCGTGCGCGAAACCGACGCGGCCAAAGAGGTGGCACGGCTGGAGTTGCAGCTTGCCCAGCAAAATGTAGCGGTGTTGCAGGCCCAGTTTGGCGAAGGAAAGTTGAACCTGCGGGACATGGAAAAGGCTCGATTGGAAGAAAACGACAAGTGGATGGCCTACCTGGATGCAAACTTTCAGAAGCAGCAGGCGCAGTTGGATCTACTCAAGACGGCTGGGCAACTGGATAAGGTTTGGCAGTAAGCAGGCGACGGGCGATCGGTGGCTGGTGACGGAGAATGCTCGACCAGAAAGAGTTTGCCGCGCTTCTGGAAGCCGCGAAATTATTGGATTGTGGTTTTGCCAATTTACCGAAACTCGATGGGGAAACTCCTGGAATTGAGCGGCTTGGAGAAGTGCTGAATGCAACGGCGGAGCGGCTGAAGGACAATTATCCGTATTTTCATCCGCTCTATGCAGGACAAATGCTGAAGCCGCCACACCCCGTGGCGAGGCTGGCCTACGCGCTGGCCATGTGGATCAATCCCAACAACCATGCACTAGATGGCGGGCGTGCGACGTCGGCAATGGAAAAGGAAGCCGTCGCGGAAATTGCTGGCATGTTCGGGTGGACAAGTTTTCTGGGGCACCTGTGCGGCGGCGGAACGATGGCAAATCTCGAGGCGCTGTGGGTTGCCGGGCAACTCCATCCCGGGAAGAAAATTCTGGCAAGCGAACAGGCGCATTACACGCACCGAAGAATCAGCGGCGTACTGCAAGTGCCATTCGAATCGATGCCTGCGGACGCTCTTGGGCGCATGGATATGAACGCGCTTGCAAAACGGCTGGAGCGCGGAGATGTGGGGACAGTGGTTGCGACGATGGGAACCACGGCCACGGGTTCCGTGGATCCGCTGCCGGAGATTCTCACGTTGCGCGCGAAGCACGAATTCCGAATTCATGCTGATGCTGCGTATGGCGGATATTTTGTTTTGGCGGAAAATCTTGCCGAAGAAGCGAAGAAAACATTTGCACGGATTGGAGAAGCGGATTCCATCGTGATTGATCCACACAAACATGGATTGCAGCCATATGGGTGTGGATGCGCTCTGTTTCGGGATCTGGGCGTGGGTCGCCTTTACAAGCACGATTCGCCGTACACCTATTTCAGTTCGGCGGAATTGCATCTTGGGGAAATTAGCTTGGAATGCTCGAGGCCCGGTGCGGCGGCAGCGGCGCTTTGGGCCACGCAGAAGTTGCTGCCGCTTAAGAAGCGGGGAGAGTTTGCGCAAGGATTAGAGCGGGGCAGAAAAGCAGCTATGGCGGTCTACGAAAAACTCAACCGGGATTCGCGGTTTGTGATGGCGTTTGTGCCAGAGCTGGATATCTTGGTCTTTGCCCCGCGCGGGAATAGCGTAAGCGAATCGTCTGCTCTGAGCCGCAAAGTCTTTGAAGCCGCGGCCAGGCGTGAGCTGCATCTCGCGGTGGCAGAATTGCCTATCCATTTCTGGGAGAAAAACTTCGGGAAGATGAAACGCGACCGCGAGGCGATTACCTGTTTACGTTCTGTGCTGATGAAGCCGGAACACCTCGAGTGGGAGGGGCGCATCTGGGAGTTGCTGTCGGAATCCACTGAGGAAGTTCTCTCCGGCCGAGATTCAAGCGGAAAAATGGAAAATTAAGGAGTGAAAATGGACTTATCCCAGGGTAGACCGTGAACGATGCTCCTTTGGGCTTTGATTCAAGTCTGTAACTCCCACTTAATGCAGGATCGGCTGGGTTCACAGCCCGATAACACCCGTTCGCAGAAAGGTTTGAGGCGATGCAACAAAGTCGGGTACACTGTAATCTAAGCATGGGCTCGAGGTTGTGTGTCATCGAAGCCCAGGTGGGCCGTTGCCTTGATGCCAGCCCAGAAGAACTGCACATACAAACTGTCTTTGGGAACACTGAGGGTGATGAATGCCGGAAGTGATGAGAACTCTGTTATTGAACCCGCCGAGTTTCGAGAACTTTGACGGTGGGGCCAGCTCGCGGTGGCCCGCGACGCGCGAGATTGAATCTTATTGGTATCCCGTTTGGCTGACCTACCCGGCCGGAATGATTCCGGGAAGCCGGTTGCTGGATGCCTCACCGCACAAAGTGAACTGGCGGCAGACCGTAGAAATCTGCAAAGACTACGAGTTCCTGGTTCTCTTCACCTCAACTGTGGGGCTACAAAGCGACATCAAGCTCATTCGCAAGATCAAAGAAGCCAATCCAGGGATGAAGATTGCCTTTGTCGGCCCGACCGGGCACATCAAACCGGATGAGACACTGAACGCCGGCGAAGACATCGACTTCGTCACGCGCGGAGAATTCGACCATTCGGTGACGGAGTACGCGCACGGAAAGCCGTTGAGCGAGATTCAAGGCGTGAGCTATCGCAAGGACGGCAGGATTGTTCACAACCCGGAGCGGCCGCAATTGCACACGGAAGAGCTGGACGCTCTGCCGTTTGCATCGGACATCTACAAGCGGGACCTGGAAATTGAGCGGTACAACGTGCCGTTCCTATTGCATCCTTTCATTTCGTTTTACACCACCCGAGGATGTCCGGCCCTTTGCACGTTTTGCATGTGGCCGCAGACAATTTCCGGGCACGCCTGGCGGACGCGCTCGACAGACAACGTGGCGCGGGAAGTGAAGCAGGCGCTTGAGTACTTCCCGCGGATGAAGGAAATTTTTTTCGACGATGACACCTTCAATATCCGCAAGGACCGCGTGCTGGAGTTGTGCACAAAGTTCAAGCCGCTGAAGTTTCAATGGTCGTCGACCGCGCGCGTGCACAGCGACGAGGAAACGGTCAGAGGAATGGCCGAAGCCGGAGCGCGGCTGTTCATCGTCGGATTCGAATCCGGCGACGCGCAAATCCTGAAGAACATCAAGAAGGGTGCGACGCTGGAGATGGCGCGCAACTTCCGCAAGCATTGCCGCAAGTATGGAGTCAAAGTGCACGGCGACTTCATCATCGGCCTGCCGGGCGAGACGAAAGAAACCATCCAGAAAACGATTGACTTTGCCAAGGAGCTGGACTGCGAAACGATTCAGGTTTCCCTGGCGCATGCGATGCCCGGCACGGAACTTTACGACACCATGGCGGCGCAGGGTTTCTTGAAGGTCGAAGCCCTGGCGGATTCCGGTGGCCACCAGCTCCCGCACATCGAGTATCCGCATCTCTCGAAGGCCGAGATGATGGCGGGAGTGAACCGTTTCTATGATGAATACTATTTCCGGCCGAGAGTGGTTTGGCGCATCGTGAAAGACGCGCTTTGGGACAGCCACGAGAGGAAACGGCTGTACGCCGAAGCTACGGAGTTCTTGAAGCTGCGCGCAGAGCGCCTGAAATGGGTGCGCAAGGGCGGCGAGGAATACAATAAGCCCATGGTTTCGGTCCCCGGACCAAGTTCGGCCTCCGGAAACGATTAGCTCTCCCAAAATGCCAAGCGAGAAAAGGCTGCGATTCAAGACGCTGGTCATGGTCTTGGCCATGGTAGTGTGCGCGAACGCAGGAGACTTGTTGCTGAAGCGCGGGATGGCGCAGATCGGCGCCGTGGAGCTGACGGCGCACGGAATCTCGCAAGCTTTCCGGCAAACGATGACGAGCGGGACTATTTGGGTGGCCATTTTTTTCCTTATTGGATTTATGGTGAGCTACATGACCGTGCTGAGCTGGGCGGACTACAGTTACGTCATGCCCACTGGAGCGTTTGGATACACCGTACTAACTCTCCTCGCGGTCGTTTTTCTGCACGAGTCTGTTTCGCCGCGACGCTGGGTTGGCGTCGTACTCATCTGTGTTGGAGTTCTGCTGGTGGGCCAGACGAAGCCGCGAACAACCGAAGTGCCCAGCGAGGCGGTGGCCTGATGCGGGTTATTGTGGGGCTCGCGATTCTGATCCTGGGAAGCACGGGGGGCGAAATCGCCATTACCCACGGAATGAAGTCCGCCGGGGAGCCAGCGCGGCTGCGACCTCGAGAAGTATTGCAGTTTTTGGGGCGTGCCGTGCGTAACGGCTGGTTTTGGACCGGCGTTCCGCTGATGGCACTGTCGTTCTATGCGCTGCTCCTTTTGCTTTCCTGGGAGCCGATCAGCCTGGTGATTCCAGCATCCGCGCTCAGCTATGTCGCGGGAACGTTTGGCGCAAAGTTCATTCTGGGCGAAGACGTAAACACCGTGCGGTGGGCAGGAGTTATCCTCGTTTGCGTGGGTGTTGCACTCGTAGCGGCGGGTTAAGCGGAAATCCTGAGAACTCTCCATGATGGCGGTCCGGCTTTCATGATCTGGCACTACGCTCTTTGGCGTGAAGTCGTACTGCTTGCGGCCGCGGCTCCGTTCGTTTATTACCTTCTGGCGATTTTTGCGGCATTGCGCTTCTTCGGACGGAAGCAGGGACCGACCCTTGCGGAGTACAACCCTCCGGCGAGCTTGCTCAAGCCCGTGCGGGGCGTGGACTTTGGCTCTTACGAGAACTTCACGAGTTTCTGCAGGCTGGACTATCCGGAGTACGAAATTCTGTTTGCTGTGAATGATGAGAGTGATCCCGCCGTGCCGCTAATCCACCAAATCATGGGCGAATTTCCTCAGCGGCGAATTCGCTTGTTCACCAGCGCGGACGACCTGGGCGCGAATCGCAAGGTGAATAAGCTGGCGATGCTGACCCAGGAGGCGCGGCACGACGTGCTCGTACTGACGGACGGAGATGTTCGCGTCGGGCGCAACTATCTCCGCGAGATCATCGCGCCGTTACGCGAGAAAAGAATTGGAGCAGTGACTTCGTTCTATCGCGCGGTTGCTCAAGACAACTTTGGCGCCAAGCTCGAAGCCGTGGGCGCTGCCAGCGATTTTTTTGCCGGAGTGCTGATGGCCCGATGGAAGGAAGGAATCCGCTTCACTTTGGGGGGCTCCGTCGCCACGAGGAAAGAATGGGTGCAGAAAATGGGAGGTTTCAAATCCATCGCTGATGTGCTGGCGGATGATTATGAACTCGGCATGGGGATCAGCAAGGCGGGTGGAGAAATCGTTCTCTCGCAAGACCCTGTTTCGACCATGTATCCGGCGCAGACTCTTCGGAGCTTTTGGGAGCATCAATTACGCTGGGCCCGCACCGTGCGGTCGTGCAGGCCATTTTCGTATTTGGGACTGCTCTTTACGCAAGGGCTGCCATGGACTTTGCTTGCGGCTGCGTGCGCACCAACGACATGGATCGGTGGCGCATATTTCGCAGCCTATGTGGTCCTGCGATTGGCGATGGCCTGGACGGTAGGCGTGTGGGGCGTGGGTGACGAAGTTCTGAAGCGGAATCTGTGGCTCGTGCCGGCTCGCGATGCGATTTACTTGGTGGTTTGGTTGGCAAGTTTTGGTTCAAACCGCATCCGCTGGGGCTCCGTGGAATACGCCATCCGAAAAGGACGCATGATACCGATGGCCAGGCGCGAACAAACAGCAAGCTGACTGGATCCGTCGGGCCCATGAGGAGCTCGCTTGTCGAGCACCTGCGTTCGCATGGCTAACTCCCACTGCTTGTCCTGCTAAGCCAAGACCGTGCGATACCCCGCCACTCTTGATTGACAAGTAGAAAGCAGTAATGCTATACCAGCGCCAAATGAAAGCGTTTGCAGAAATGGCTTGCATGCGCGACTCCTTACTTCGGTGGCATAGCTGCGCGGAGGTATTCGTCAGGAAGTGCAAGCGATTGCATTCTTGCCCGTTGTCTCCGACTGGCATGTCTAAGCATGCAGGCAGCACCTCGGGCAGTGGTGAAGGCTAGAGTATGACTGATGTTCCGGGTCTGGAGGCTTGGTTTGTCACCGGCAGCCAGCACCTCTATGGGCAAGACGCGCTGAAATTGGTCGAACTGCACTCGGCGAGCATGGGTGCCGCACTGTCCGCGTCGTCCCGTATTCCTGTAAAGATCGTTACGAAACCAGTGGTAACAGACGGCGAGTCCATTGAGCGGCTCTGCCTGGATGCGAACAGTTCGCCGAATTGTGTAGGGCTGATCACCTGGATGCATACTTTTTCGCCTGCCCGCATGTGGATCGGCGGCCTCCGATCGCTCGCGAAGCCCTACCTCCACCTGCACACACAATTCAACGAAGAGCTGCCTTGGGCGACCATTGACATGGATTTCATGAACCTGAATCAGTCAGCTCATGGCGACAGGGAATTCGGGTTCATTGCTTCCCGAATGCGTCTTTCGCGCAAGGTTGTCGTCGGTTCCTGGCGCGATGCAAATGTTCACTCGGAAATTGAGGCGTGGACGCGGGCGGCCTGCGCCTGGCATGACGCTCAGCAGTTGAAGATTGCTCGCCTCGGCGACAACATGCGCAACGTGGCAGTGACCGAAGGTGACAAAGTCGATGCGCAGATCAAACTGCGCTACTCCGTTAACGGATATGGCATCGGTGAGTTGATGGAACGCATGCACCAGGTAACCGAGGGGGAAGTCGAGAAGCTGACGGCTGAATATGATGAAACATACACCGTCGCGGAACCGCTGCGCCCTAATGGCTGCCAGCGAAAGGCGCTACAGGAGGCGGCAAGGATTGAGATTGGTTTGCGACACTTTCTCGCCGATACAGGGGCAAGGGCCTTTACGGATACATTTGAAGACCTGCACGGTCTGACGCAACTTCCAGGAATCGCCGTCCAGCGCCTGATGGCGGATGGATATGGGTTCGCCGCAGAGGGTGATTGGAAGACTGCCGCTCTTGTAAGAGCGATGAAAGTCATGAGTCACGGTTTGAAGGGCGGCACATCTTTCATGGAAGATTACACCTATCACCTGAAAGACGGCGGCCAAGTTTTAGGCGCGCACATGCTGGAAATATGTCCCTCAATCACCGGCGACAAGCCTTCCGCCGAAATTCATCCTCTCTCCATCGGCGGCAAAGGGGACCCGGTCCGGCTCGTGTTTACCGCTTCTGTTGGGCGCGCCGTGAATGCTTCCATCATTGACATGGGCAACCGGTTTCGTCTTGTCGCGAATCAAGTGAGCCTGGTGCAACCTAGGGAACCTCTGCCTAAGCTACCGGTCGCCAGAGCCATCTGGACACCCGAGCCCAACCTCAAGACAGCAGCTACGGCGTGGATCCTTGCGGGAGGGTCGCATCACACAGGCCTCAGCCAGACTTTGACGATTGAACATCTTCGAGATTTCGCAGAGATCTCGGGAATGGAATGCTTGGTCATCGACCGTGATACCAAGATCACAAATTTCATCAATGAGCTGAAATGGAACGATGTCTATTATCATTTGGCGAGAGGAGTAAGCTGAGCACCATTAGCTGAAAAGGATCGGGCATTGGTTTGATTCGCTCAGATTCTTACAAAGTCCATAGCGCCGCCGGGAGGTTGTTATGACAAAGCGCCCTGAGATTTCACGCCGGGAATTTGTGAGTTCCGCTGTTTCCGCCGCAACGGTGACCTCGTTACCGTTCGGGAAATTGGCAGGATTCTCCGGAAATAATCCGACGCCCCTCTCTACCGCTCCGAGTTCCGCCATGAGCAGTGAATGGAAGGATCAAGGTGTATTGAACCTTGCTAAGTCTCCTTACGCAAAGTTGCGAAACGTTCCGGTACACGCCGTCACCATCGCATCCGGGTTCTGGGGAGCGCGACGCCAGACCAACGTAGAGAAGAGCGTCCCGTCGATGGAAAAATTGCTCGAAGCCAATGGCCGTATGGATAATTTCCTGCGATTGGCAGGCAAGAGCAACGCTCCTCAGCGTGGACCGGTCTTTTCGGATTCCGATGTTTACAAATGGACGGAAGCGGCGGGCTTTGCCCTTCAGTCTGGTGACCGTCCTGATCTGCGCGCGAACACGGACAAACTCATCAACGAAATCGTCGCCGTCCAAGAGCCCAGCGGATATCTGAACACTTATTACGTGGGAGATCGTGCCAAGGACCGCATGACACCCGAAGTTCAACGATGGGGCCACGAGTTGTACAACATGGGCCATTTTCTACAGGGTGCCATTGCCTATTACCGCGCCACAGGCGATCGCGCTCTGATGGACGCCGGGATTCACTTTGTCGATGGTTTTCTGCTTCCCAACTTTGGTCCTGGACCGGAGAAAAAACCGATCTTTTCTGGCCATCCCGAAATCGAACTCGCGCTTATTGAACTTTATCGAACAACTGGGGATAAGCGTCACCTCGAACTGGCCGGTTATATTCTTCAGGGCGATGAACGAATCAAAGTGCCGCGCCATGGGTACGTGTACCACTTTTGTGGAATACCGTTCACTTCTCGCACGCACCTTGAGGGACATGCCGTGCGTGCGATGTACGCATGCTGTGGCGCAACGGACTACTATCTCGAAACCGGCGATCAAGCGTACTGGAAAACGCTCAACACGCTTTGGGATGACCTAGTGAACCACCAAATGTACGTGACGGGCGGAGTTGGCGCGCGCAGCGATGGTGAAGCTTTTGGCGATGCGTATGAACTCCCGAACTTCACGGCCTACGGCGAGAGTTGCGCAGCCATAGGAAACATGATGTGGAACTGGCGCATGCTCGCGGCAACCGGAGAGGCAAAATATACCGATGTCATCGAGCGCGCCCTATACAACGGGATCAACTCGGGAATGTCCCTGGATGGAACGCTCTATTGCTACCGAAATCCCCTGGCGTTCGATCCTTCGAGCGGTGATCATATCCGTAATCCCTGGTACGACGTAACCTGCTGCCCGCCGAACCTCGAACGTACGTTCGCTTCGTTACCTGGGTATTTCTACAGCACCAGCACTGACGGCCTTTACCTGCATCTGTACGACAATTCTCTGCTCGATTGGCACCTTGAAGACGGAACCAGGCTGAAAGTGCTGCAGAAGACGAACTACCCTTGGGGCGATACGGCAAGTATCACAGTCACGCCAGAAAAACCGTCGGAATTTGCTTTTTATCTGCGGATTCCGGGATGGTCCGACCGTACGCAGGTGACCGTCAATGGCAAAGCGATTTCTGGAGTCACAGCAGGCCAGTATCTTGCGCTGAGGCGGCGCTGGTTGCCGGGTGATGTCGTCAGTGTGAAATTCGATCTGACAACGCACGTGGTCGAGGCGAACCCACGCGTCGTGGACGATTACGGCCGCGTGGCAATGCAGCGCGGACCGCTCGTTTACTGCTTGGAACAGCTTGATCAGCCGGAGGGGATAGCCCTCGCAGACGTGCGAATGAATGTGAGTCAAAAGCCTTCGTCGCAATTTCACGAAGAGTTCCGTGGCGACCTGCTGGGAGGTGTCGTCGTACTGAATTGCGTTGGCGCCGTCAACGACGATTCCAGGTCGCGCTCTGGGCTTTACTTCCGTTACAACCGGGAAACCTCCAAGAACCTTGCGGCCAAGCTAACGTTGATCCCCTACTATGCGTGGGCTAATCGTGCTGGTACACCCATGCAGGTCTGGACGCCGGTTGTAAACGGGTGACAGATGGCCATGGTTCCCATCACAAGGCGCCGCTTCATGCAGCAGGCCACGACCGCAAGCACTGGCTGCTTCGGGAATCTCATCCTGGGTCAGTCCTTATTGGCCCAGGCACCGGCATCGAGCGCAACACGCGTGTATGTCGATGCTCGGCGCGCTCTGACACCTCTGGACCGGAATCTCTTCGGATCCTTCCTTGAACATCTTGGCCGCGCCATTTATGGAGGCATCTACGATCCCACGTCAAAACTCTCTGATGCGAACGGCTTTCGCAAAGACGTCCTGGAAGAAGTAAAACATTTGGGCGTGCCGATTATTCGGTATCCGGGGGCAACTTTGTCTCCGGCTACCACTGGCTGGATGGGTGTTGGACCAAAGAAAGATCGTCCGCGCGTGCAGAGTCGAAAAAGATCACTGTGTTTGTGCTCAATCGCGACCTCTCGAAAGCGAGGGAGGTGGAACTACTATAGGGAGACAATGCTCCATCCCGCGTCATCGATTCCATAATCCTCACGGAGGATGATTTGCAAGCATTCAATAGCTTCGAAGCACCGCAGCGAGTGATGCCCCGACCATTCGAAAAACCTTCGACGGCGGGTATGCGGACACGATTTGAAGTGCCACCCCGTTCGTACTCTGTAATCCAGTGGTCGCTCTGATGGTCGGTCTCATGGACGTTGCAGCCCCAGAGAAAACAGACTGGCAGTGGATATTGAATCAGTGAGATTGAGGACAATCATTCCCTTCAGGTTAGTTTCTAAGGGCATCGCGCCTCAGGTTCTTTCCACGTCCTTTTTGATCATTGCGTTGTTCCTCACGGGTCGAGCAGCGTGTCAATTACGGCCAACCCCTGAGAAGGTAACCGTTCGTGTGTTCGCGGATCAGAAGGAAGGAACGCTCGCACCAATCTGGAATTATTTTGGTTATGACGAACCAAACTATACTTATGCCCTAAACGGACAAAAACTTCTCCGCGAACTGGAAACTCTAAGCCCTGGGCCGGTGTACATTCGCACTCATAATTTGCTGACCTCTGGAGATGGCTCCGCATCGCTCAAATGGGGCTCGACAAATGTTTTCACCGAGGACGCAGCGGGGAACGCCATCTATGATTGGACAATTCTCGACCACATTTTTGACATTTTTTATCGAACGCGCGTCAAGCCACTGGTAGAGATTGGCTTCATGCCGAAAGCGCTATCGACGCACCCTGATCCATACCGTCATAACTTTCCAGAAGGATCGATTTACACCGGCTGGGCATATCCGCCGAAGGATTATCAGAAGTGGTCCAATCTCGTTTTTCAATTTGTGGATCATCTCAAGGCTCGCTATGGCGACGCCGAGGTAAGCACCTGGCTGTGGGAGGTCTGGAACGAACCGGACATCGAGTACTGGAAGGGCACGCCTGAAGAGTTTTTCAAGCTCTATGACTTTAGTGTTGACGCAATTCTGCGGGCCCTGCCGCAAGCGCGCATTGGTGGACCCGACAGCACGGGGCCGGCCAACCCCAAGGCAGCGGAATTCTTACGAATGTTTCTCGAGCACTGCGCGCACCAGAAGAACCACGTGACGGGCAAGATTGGCTCCCGGCTGGATTTCATCAGCTTTCATCCCAAAGGATCCCCCAAGTGGAAGGGGGATCATGTGCAGATGGGCATCAACCGGCAGCTTGCATCCATCCAGGAGGGCTTCAAAATCGTTTCTTCTTTCACGGAATGGCGCCACACTCCTATCATCCTCGGAGAATCGGATCCGGAAGGATGCGCGGCGTGCTCCGCGCGTAACAATCCTCAGAACTCTTACCGCAATGGACCGCTGTACGCCGCTTACGAGGCGGAGACTCTCAATCACACGCTTGCCCTGGCCCGCCTTGAGCACGCCAATCTCCTTGGCGCCGTAACTTGGGCGTTCGAATTCGAGGAGCAGCCCTACTTTGAGGGATTTCGTGAGCTGGCCACGAATGGACTGGACAAGCCCGTTTTGAATGCCTTTCGAATGTTTGGGCTACTGGCCGACGAGCGAGTACAAGTGACGTCGTCAGGCGCGCTGTCGACCGAAGACGTTGCGCGCGACGGAGTACGTGGTCGTTCCGAGATTAATGCGATCGCCACACGAAGAGAACACGAAATGGAGGTTTTGCTCTGGAATTACCACGATGATGATTTTCCTGCCGACGTTTCTCCGATCGACTTGATCATTAGTGGTTTGCCCGCAACCGCTCGCCAGGGACTGCTCGAGCATCTTCGCGTCGATTCCGATCACAGCAATTCATTCGCACTTTGGAATCGGATGGGGTCGCCCCAACCGCCTTCTGCTGAGCAATACGAAAAACTGCAATCCGCAGGACAACTGCAGCTTCTTGATTCGCCGGTGTGGATACCGATAGAACATGGCCATGCCCATTTGAATTTCCCGATGCCCCGGCAGGCCGTTTCGCTTGTGCGCATCCAGTGGCAATGAGTCGGTTCAGGCGCAGTACTCTCTTGTGCGTTTTCGATTGCGAAGGTTTTATTTTCAACTCTGCTTAAGTCCTTACCGTTTCTTTTCCTGTTTTCCTTCTTTAATTGTCAGGATTTGGTTCGTGGAGACATTCTCAAGCTTCTCAGTAACGCCGCCAGGCCATCGGACTTCGATGATGTCCGCTTTGCTGGCTCCGGCTAGTCCGAAGTGCAACCGAAAATCACTCTGAGAAATATAGCCGCCCCCGCTTCTGACTTCCTGCGTCTGCTGGTGCCCGTTTGCGCGAACGGTCACACGTGTGCCAATTGCATCGCGATTTGACCGTGTTCCGATGAGCTTCAAGAGCAGCCAGTTTTGATGCGTCCCGTAATTTTTCAGCAAGCTTGGCGGGTCGTGGCTGTTGTTGACCAGGATTTCGACGGCCCCGTCATTGTCGAAATCTGATGCGGCTGATCCGTGGCTGTTGAAGAGCGCCGTGATCCCTTTCCCCGCACTTTGCGAGACATCCTTGAACCGCCCATTTCCTTGGTTCCAATAGAGCACCTTCCTCTCTCGAAAGCTCGTGCTGAAGCCCCTTCCATCAACCTCCGGGTAAACGTGCCCGTTCGCAAGAAAAATGTCCGGCCATCCGTCGTTGTCGATGTCGACGAACAGTGCTCCCCACCCCAGGAACTGGGTGTTGGATCCGAGCCCTGCCTGCTCGGTGGCATCCGTAAAGGTTCCATCTCGGTTATTACGATAAAGTGTCGCGGTGTCGTCGGAGAAATTCGTCTTGATGATGTCCAGCCAGCCGTCCCCATCGTAATCGACGGCATGTGCTCCCATCCCCGCTTGTTCGCGCCCGTCGCCGTTGAACGCCACTCCCGCTTCCGCGCCCATTTCCTTAAATGTGCCGTCCTGATTGTTATGAAACAGCAGGCTCGGCGTGGAATCACAAGACACAAAAATATCTGGCCATCCATCATTGTCGAAATCCCCGGTCAGGGCTGTGAAACAATAATAGGCATCCGTTTTTGCCACTCCCGATTTGTTGCTTACATCCGTGAAAATGCCGTTCCCATTGTTGTGGAACAGTTCACTGTGCGTTCCTTTCAGCCCCCGGGGCCCGCACATGACGGGAATCCCCTTCCAAATGCAATTGTTGCTGCTGCCCGGCACTGGTGTATTTGCGAGATCGAGGTCCACGTACTGAGAGACAAACAGGTCCACTTTTCCGTCCCGATCGTAGTCCACAAAAGCGCAACCTGTTTCCCATCGCGCGTCGTCATGCCAAAGTCCCGCTTTCTTGGTTACATCCGTGAAGGTCCCGTCGCCGTTGTTGTGCAAGAGGACGCTGTGTCCCCAGAACGTCACGTACAAATCAGTCCAGCCGTCATTGTCATAGTCGCCCGCGCAAACGCCCTGGCCCCAACCCGTCAGCCCCAATCCCGCTTTGCTGGTGACATCGGTGAAAGTCCCGTCATGGTTGTTGTGAAACAAATGACTGGTGGGCTCCTGGCCTTTTGGAAACCCTTCGAGCGTGGTTCCATTCACCAGAAAAATGTCCGGCCACCCATCGTTGTCATAGTCAATGAAGGCGGCGCCGCTTCCCGTCGTCTCTACAATGTACTTCTTTGCTTTTTCTCCCCCATCTTCCGTCTTTGCCGTCAATCCAGCACGCGCTGCAACATCAATAAAATCCACTCGCGGCGCCGAGGCATTTGCGGCTGCTCGGCCGCTCGCGCCAGGCTTCTGCTGGCCTGAAACGGAGATACCAACTACGATCACACTCAGGGCTCCCGCAAGAATCGGAACCATCGCCGCGCAAGCGAATTGGCCAGTTCCTGCAGGTAACCTCGGCGACCTACGTTGGTCATCCCTCAATTCTTTCATCTCCTTGAGGTTACAGAATCCTGCTCCATCGGAGTCGCCCGAACTCGCGCCGTCAGAGTATGTTTCTTCACGAGATCAATCAAACGAAGCCTTGCCTCTGTGCGCCTAAGCAAGGCGCGCTCCTTCTGGCGTTCCTCGCTATTTGGCTGGCCCCATACCCCATGATTCGAATCCGTCAAATTCGCTTGACAGCATCTAGTCTGAATGTTATATCCATCGCATTGCAAGCGTTTGCGGTTTGGGGTGTTCGCATTGAATCAGAATAGAGATGGCCGTAAAGGCCTGTTTTTGGCCTTTGAATGCAAGCGTTTGCAGTCATCACTCCGCATTCGCCCCCCTTCGCATCCTTCAGGAGATATCACGCAGGAGGTATCATGAAGATGTTCGTTCGCTTCGGCAAGCTTGCGGTTGTTGTGCTTCTCGGTCTGGTCTTCTCCGCCTCCGCTCTCGCGCAGTTCCGCAGCGCCATCGAAGGCACAGTTACCGACGCCTCTGGGGCTGTTGTACCGGATGCAAAGGTTACGCTCACCAACATAGACACAGGTATCTCCCAGAGTGTGCAGAGCAACGAAGAGGGATTGTTTCGTTTTCCGAGCCTTGCGCCAGGCCGCTATAAGGTGACCGCAACGAAACAGGGTTTTGCTACGACGACGCAGGAAAACATCACGCTAACTGCCGAGGAAATCCGCACGGTGCCCCTGGCTCTAAAGGCTGGCTCGGTCACTGACATCGTGACGATCACAGCTGAGGCGAACCCCATTCAGTTGTCGGAGGTAAAGATTGCCTCAGACATCTCCGCGCAAGAACTCTCTCAACTGCCTCTGCCAGGCCGAAACCTCGGAAACTTAATTACTCAGGTGCCGGGGGTAACTGGCACCGGCCTCGCGTCCGGAAATAACACCGACAATGACATATTCGGCTTGGTGAGTGGCCCCCAGGCAAACGGAGGGGGCCAACGTGGTGACGGTAACGCATTTTACGTGGACAATACTTTGGCTAACAGTAACCCGGATCCGGGCGTGTTCAACATCACTCCCAACCCTGACTCCGTTCAAGAGGTGCACGTCGCCGTGAACGATTACTCGGCCGAATATGGTCGTTCTAGTGGACTCGTGATCCAGTCGATCAGCAAGACCGGCACGAACGCGTTTCATGGTTCTCTCTTCGAGTATCATCAAGATAATCGGCTCTGGGCCCACAACGCCCTTTCGCAAGGGCAAGCTGTATCCGTGTTTCATCGGAACGAGTTCGGCGGATCTGTTGGTGGGCCAATCCTAAAGAACAAGATGTTCTTTTTCTTCAGTTGGGACCAGAAAAAATCAGGAACACCAACCGTCTTTCAAGACACCATTGAAGCAGCAGAGTTCGTGAACTACTTGAAGGCGAATTTCCCCAACAATCTTTCCACTAAGCTCTTGACAAGTTTCCCGGCGACGAATCATGGCTTTCTTTCAGGGACCGTCATTACCGTGCAGGATTTGGCCCCCAATTGTGCGACAACTCCACCACTCCCAGGAATCGCCTGCAACATGCCGCTTTTCGGGACTACTACGGAAAGCTTCGCAGGAACCGACAATGGAAAGCAGTGGAACGTCCGCATCGACCGCAACTTTACCAACGACCGCTTCTATGGAAACGTCTACCGGAAGGTCCATAACACTCAAGGCATAAACACCCGCCCTGCCTTTGCGTCGCCGGACAGCTTTGCGGGAATTACCAACTACGGCAATCTGGATTGGACACACACGTTCTCGCCGGCGATTGTGAACGATGCCGCGGTGGGCATTACGCGGATCTCCGGCCTGGGCACCTGCGCCAATTGCCAAGTGCCAGCCATCAACGGGATGGATTTCGCGGGCTTCGGCGTTGGTTTTGCGCCTGCTGAGTTCATTCAGAATGACTTTGAGTGGCGCGATCTGCTCTCTTGGAACCATGGCAAACACGCCATGAAGTTTGGCTTTGACATCTTCCGAGATCAGGAAAACGATCTTTTCGATGGCCCAACTCAACGGCCCGGGTTTAGCTTTGGTGTCAACACATTGACGTCAGCCTCTGATTTTGGCCAGGATCCCATTTTCGACTTCGCCCAAGACCTGCCGCTGACGCAAGGCGCTATCAATTACAATTTGAACACCGGAGCTCTCTCGCAGCAGAGCATCGGGTATCGCTCTACCAACTTTGGTTTCTTTGGACAGGACGATTGGAAAATAAGACCCAATTTTTCGATTAACCTTGGTCTTCGTTGGGATTTCAACACCAGTCCCAACGAAATCTCTGGGCGGACGTCGTCCATTATTCTTGGTTCCGGTTCCACCCTCATGCAGAAGATCGCCGGTGCCTCGGTTGGCCTCGTGAAGAGTGTGACGCCAAACCACAGCATTGCCTATTTCGCCCCCCGGGTGAGCTTCGCCTGGGATCCGACGAAGCAAGGGAAATTAAGCATTCGCGGCGGCGTGGGAATTTTCTATAGCCGTGCACCAAACATCTTTTGGTCGGATGCGATCCGCGGAAATCCACCCCTCATCGGCAACATCACTGCAGACGCGAGCAATCCAAGTGCACCGCAGCCCGTCTATGCGCTCTGCCCGAACGCTACTACGCCTTTCAACTGCCCCATTCCTGCAGGGCTGCCCACGGGCACAAATCCTCGCGGGGGAGCGGTGAACAATACGTCAAGCATTGGAGGTGTCGATCCTGCGACGAAGCAGGCGTACGACATCGGACGGTTCCTCGGCGTCCAATACGCATTCACTCCGAACTGGGTTGTCGAAGCTAACTACATCGGCTCCCAGAGTGTGCATCTGTACGCGCGCACGGAACGCAACCGCTGCGTAGGATGTTTCGACCCTGCCAACGGCTCGGTGAATCCGGACGCCAACTTCCCCAATGGCACTCGCCCTAACCCGTTTTTCAGGAGCATCTCTTACGGCGACAACAGCGGCTGGGCTCATTACAACGGAGCCTCGTTTTCTGTTTTGCATCGGTTTAGCCGGTCGTTCTCCTTCCAGGCCGCGTACACGATTAGCAAGACCATCAGTATTGTTGATGCCCCTGGCCTCGGGCGTGACAGCCTCTTATCGCCCGTCTACAACCCGTATGACCTTAACGCCCAGCGTGGGCTATCCAGCTTTGACGTGCCGAGAGCTTTCACAGTTCATGGAATTTGGGAACTCCCGAAGCTCTCTCACCAAAACATGGTCGCCCGTGCTGTTCTTGGCGGATGGCAGTGGACAGGTACTGCATCGATGCAGGCGGGTTATCCGTTCACCATCGTTGACTGCAATCACAGCCCAACCGGGAATAGCGGAAGCTGCTTGATCCCTGATGTAACAGCTAACGTGAAAGGTCGCACATGCGGCCGTTCTGCCTGGGAGAACGGCGGATGCTTCTCTGCCAGCGAGTTCACGATCCCTTGCCCTCTCGTCCAAGCCCCGCAGGCCGGGTCTCCACCTGCCACCAACACCAATCCGTTCTTGCTAAGTTGTGGTTCGGGACCTTGGGAAGGCAACGCCGGGCGCAACTCGGTCCGTGGTCCCGGCTATGCCAACGTGGACTTCAGTACATCAAAGTATTTCCATATACCTTGGTTTGTGGGCAATGAAGGCGCCAAGCTCAAGATACTCGGCGAATTCTTTAACCTTTTCAATCGAACTAACTTAACCATGAGCGGCCCCAACGACCGCACTAACAACCTCGCGTTCACACGAAACATCGCAATCAGCGATCCTAATTTCAAATCCACAAACGGTAACTTTGGCAAAGCCAACGGCGCACTTAACCCACGCCAGATTGAAGTGGGCCTGCGAATCGAGTTCTAGGGGGAGATTTTCCTAATACGCCCCAGCCACCCCGCGCCCTCTCTTCCCCTCACCCCGGGAAGGGAGGGCGTTTTTCAGCATCAACCTGCCATCGGCCCCTCGCTTACTGGTGGTAGCATGAAATTGGACCGGAAACCTTTCCGGTAACGAACGCATACCAATGCCAAGATTCCCACGGCTATTTTTCTGCTTAATCCTCTGGCTGCTCGCCATTCCTCAACGTTCGCCAGCACAGCAACTCCCGTCGTACGACCGGGCGGAAGCTCTGATTCGCCACGGCAAGGCCGACGAAGGCATCGCCATTCTTCGCTCGTTACTCGCCTCGGAGCCCCACAACCTCAAGGCCTTGAATCTCCTCGGCGTCGCGCTCACCCAAAAAAGAGACCTTGCAGCCGCCGATCGTGAGTTCTTGCGCGCGCTTCAGCTCGATCCGAAGTTCTATCCGGCCCTTGAAAATCTCGCGACCAACGAGTTCACCCTCAAAGACTACGCCGCCTCCGAAAAGCATTTCCTGGAAGCTGCCAAATTCACGCCAGACGATCCCGCGGTCAACTCCTTTCTCGGCAAAATCACCTTCAAGCGTGGCGAATATGCGCGAGCCGCGCAATATCTGCGCAAATCCGCATCGCTCTTCACGCGGGAACCCGCCCTCGCGGTGGCTCTGGTCCAAAGCGAGCTGGAAACCGGGAAAGACGCCTCCGCACTCGAAAGACTTTCGCAAATCAGCGCCCAGTCGACTCCTCTCCGCGCACAGTTTCAACTTGCCCTGGCGCTTGCGACCCACAATCATTTTGCAGAAGCCATTCCCTACTTTGAAGCCGTCAAAAACCAATATCCCGATTCCTACGATGCGGGCTTCAACCTGGCGATATGCTATGTGGAGACCAGGCAGTTTACGCGGGCCATAGATTTGCTCCTCGCTCTCAAGTCTCATGGCTACAAGACCGCGGAACTCGATAATTTGCTTGCCGAGTCCTACCACGGTACGGGCCAGCTCCAACCGGAGATCGACGCCCTTCGCGAGGCTACGCAGCTCGCTCCCGAAGACGAAAACAATTACATCGACCTTGCTGCCCTTTGCATTGATCACGATGGCTTCGATTTGGCTCTCGAAGTCCTCGATGTCGGGCTGCGCTACCGGCCTCAGTCTGATCGCCTGGTTTTCCAGCGCGGCATCGCTCATGCCATGAAAAATGAATTCGCTCTCGCCGAGCGGGATTTTCAGCTTGCCAGCCAGCTCGCTCCCGATAAAAACCTCAGCTACGCGGGATTGGGCGTCGGCTATATGCAAACCGGAAATGTGGCCGAGGCCATCCGCACTTTGCGCGAGCGCATAAAGGAAAAGCCCGCCGACGCGACGCTTCAGTATCTCCTCGGCAAAGCTCTGATCCGCTCGGGCGCTTCTTCCGGGGACGCCGAGTTTGCCGAAGTGCGCCGAGCCTTTGAGGCTTCCATTAAGCTAAGCCCCAGCTTCGTTCCCTCAAAGGTTGAGCTCGCCAAGATCGATCTGTTGGAGAACCGTGTTGACGAAGCGGTTTCGCTATTGGAGACGGCTCGCTCTCTGGACCCGGAGGACAACGCCGCCTGGTCACAGTTGGCCATTGCCTATCGCCGTCAGGGAAAGCTCGACGAAGCCAAAGAGGCGCTGGTGACCCTCTCAAAGCTCAACGCCGAACAGCGCGCTAAGGCCACTACCGGCCGCGTTCGCTTGGTGAAGCAAGACCCTGCGCCCAGTCCCTAGAATTCCCGGACGTCCTATCCTCCCTCCTTTTTTTAGGTTTTCAGTCGAAAGTGGTATTAGGGGTTGCAATGAGGGCGTGAAATGGCACATTGTCTAACCCTTTTAGCATCAACACTTGCAGGGCTCCATGGAAGTGTTCATTCTAAAGGCCTTACAGAAAAGCTAACTCCTTTAGAATCCGCACTTACAAAAAACCGGGGGGGGTAGTCCAGTTGAGAAGAAAGGAAACAACCATCTCTCAACGTGCGATCCGCTCGATCGAAACGGGGGCACCTGAGGCGCCGATTGGAATTCGTAATTTCTGCTCATCGGTGTTTTTGACTGTTAGCTTCTGTGCCAGATGATTCTGTGCCGTTACCTTGTAATTTCCCGCAGGTAATCCCGCAATCCGAATGAGTACGTCGTGGCTTGCTTCGGCCCGATTCTCCAACGTGAAATGGACGACCGAAAGTGCGTCGTTGAACGATATTGCCTTATCCTTCGCAAAGCCGTCGCGGTCCAGCAGGATGTGAACTCGTTCCTTTCCTCTCACAATATGGAACCGCGCTCGCAATCCGTCCCTCGGAATAACTTCCGTCAGGTTTTTCTCCCGGACAACGTCGCCGCCGTAGGCAAATGGCCCGAAAATCGGGTCATCTACAACAATCGTTGCAGCAGATCGCAGTGCCCCGCTATATCCCAAATCAATCTCGCCGGAATACCACCATGACCCCCGGCCCATCTCTTTGTTGCCCAGCCATGCGCGCCCCCAGGGCCGCGGCTCAAACCCTCCGCCGGCGCCGCCGTCGTTGTTCTTGCCCGGATACCAGTAACCGTAGTTGGACTCTGGAGTCCCCGAATTCAGCAAGGCCCAGGAGCTGAGGTACGAGGCGTAGCCCAGGCGGAGGTACGGAAAGGGATCTTGCGCGAAATACAAGCCGTAGTCGGAAATGGCCCATCCGCCCATCTGTGCCATATAACTTAGTGTGTAGTTGGAAGGTCCCGAGCCGCGATAGTCGCTGCCCAGATAGTAGTAGGCTGTCTCCAACCAGCCGCGGCACGCCAGGTTCAGTTTCATCTGCTCTTCCAGAAACGCAGCGGCATCTTCGTAATTGACAGCGCGGCGGAAATCGTCACTTGGAATTTCTGGAGAGAGGGCTTCACCGGGCTTGAGTACGTGGCTCATGGCATATTTGGCGAAAGCGTGGGTGGACTCGAATCCCGTTGAGTCAAATGGGTACTCCGAACCAAAAAGGTAGGGATGGTCGTTGATGAAGTGCTTAACCTTCTTTTCCCAAGCAGTCCTCAACCAATCTGCCTGATCCTTGTGGCCATCTTCGTCGAGCGCATCGATCAGTTCCGGAATGACGAGTTCGTTGTAGGTGCCCGTTTCATACGCCGACCACTTCGCAATTTCGAGCGGGACCGTGAAAAACGCTTTTGCCGTGCCGAACGCCCGCTCCAGATACCCATCCTTGTCGAGATACTTGGTCACGGTGGGATAGAGCTTCGCGAGCCGGTACATGTTGTAGTAAAGGAGAATTACGTGTGGGTAGTCGTAGATTCTCCAGATGTGCTTTTTCCCCGAATTGTCGTCTTTGGGGCTGTCGCGATTCACTTTCCAGTTGGGAATCCCGTAAATTGCATAGGGATAAGGCTCTTTATCGGTTTGCTGCAAACCGCCCCAGACAAAATCCTTGATGTAGCTTTCCACAGCGTCAATTTCAGACTGTACAGGGAAGTAAATGTTTTTTCCTGCCACATAGGGCGCCTTTCCGAGCGCCGGATCGTCTGATGCAACTGCATAGGACTGCAAGCCGTCCAAGTCGTCAGGGCTCCGCAGAATTTCGTGTTTCAGGTCCCATTGGGAAAACACGGTGTTGTACCACTTGGATGGATCGCGGATCTGCTCGTGCGTCACCAGAAAAGCCGCGCGCTTTTTGAAAAGCGTTTCCAGCGGCTCGGTAACAAAAAATTCGAGTGAAAGAAACTCTCCATCGCCGTATTCCATTTTCAACAGATTCTCACCCAACCGGGAGAAACGGACCTTGTAGACGTGAAGGTCTTTGCCGCGCGTACCAAGGTATTCGATTCTGGTTGCATCGGGATGCTCCGGCACGACAGCCTTGATTGCATTGTGCGTGCGGAGCGAAAACATCGCGGTTGAATCCGTGGGTACCGTCATCCCGGGAACCACGTTGATGTCGAACAAACCTTCTTCGTAGAGAACATCGCGCACCGCGTTGTAATCCTGAGCCCACCGGAAGCGAAACTGGTATGTCGTTGAATCCCCAGATTGACCGTTCGGCTGAAGAACAAGCCTCGTGTTTGGCAACCGCCAAGTGCCGCCTTTTGCTCGCAGTTCCTCCCCGCTCGCCTCAGAATGGATGTAATACGCAACGCCTCGACCAAAGCCCGGCGGCTCGAAGTACTCCAGTTTGGAACGGCCCACTGGCGTCATCACCAGATACGGCCCCTCGGTATTTGTGCGCATCCAAAAAAGAAAAGAGCCGTTGCCGGCGATTAGCCAATGCGGGATTAGCCGCTTCGTATACGTTTCGGTTTTATCCCACACATACTGCGTGTTGAACGGGAGAGGCAGGCCGAGGTCGCCGATTTCGAGTTCGGCGCCGGACCTATTTTTCAAGGAAATTGTCCACAGCAGGGCATTGTCTTGAATCCGGAAGTTTTCCTGGGCCAGTAAGTCATGGATAGGTGAAACCTCTCTGCCTTCACCGTTGACGCCCCATTCGAAAAGACCAGCAGTGGCGCCTTCTTGCAATTGAACTTCGAGACGTATAGCGGAAGTGTTGACCGGAGTGAAGGCAGCTTCATTCATCTGATCTGCCTGCACCGGATAACCCGAAGAGGAATGCACTTCTTCCCAGTTATCCCCATCGCGGTACAGAACTCGCCAGCTCTTGGGCAACTTGCCGGGGTTGTTAGGGTCTTCATGAACAGCCCAATAGGCCTCGACTGAATGGACTTGCTTAGGCCCGGGAAGATCGTATTGCACCCACTCGGTGGTGCCTTTTCGGCCAAGCCACATGAAGCGAGGGATAGCGGGGTCGCGCGAATTCCGAGGAAGAAGCTGGTCGTTCAGGGTAAAAATAGCCTGGGATCGGATGGAGGCAGAGGCGCGGGAAAGGAAAGCAAGCGTGGGGAGGAGCTCACCAATCGTAAAGGACACTTCCTGTGGGTTTGCGGGTGCACTGGTGTTCAGAACTGCTGCCGTCGCCTTCTTCCAGTCTTTCCCGCCGATAGCGCGGTAGCGGATGATTACCTCGCCGACAGTGCGGCCACCGGCAATGTAGTCAGTGTCGTACTTGTCCTGAACGTGTTTCAGGCTGGTGATGCCAGAGGGCGAATAGGCCAGTTGAAACTGAGCATTCTGGAGAGACTGCGCCAAAATCGAAGGGCCAAGAGGGAATGCGGCAGAAAGAGCCAAAACCGGGATCCAGCGCACGGGACATCCTCCGGTGACGGGGAGCAAGCGCTTGCAATCTAGCATAGTGCATGTATTATGCAATCGAAATAACAGCGCATCCATCTTAAGTCAAATACTATGCGCAGCTGATGATAGCGCTTGCAGTAAATTGCTGATCATGGCTGGGCTAACCCGGGAAATGGCGTTAGTGAGGAGCGCGAAATGAGCTACCCCAAGCGCACTACGCGGTCGAGATACCTGACGCTGGCTGTCGTTGCCCTTCTCGTCGGTTCAGCAGCCCTTTGGGTCATGCGGGCGCGCCAGCGACAGGAAAAAGAAGCGCCAACACCCGGACCCATGCTGGAGCAAGGTTTCCTGGATCTGGAGACCCCTGCGTTTTCCTTGCGCTTGGTACGTTCTTCGCAGACGGTGGCCGCCCTTAAGCCAAAAGGAGCGGGAGACTTCGACTTTACGCCAGGAGATCTGCTTGTTGAGCGATCCAAAGACGGCTACTACCACGTGGGAGACATCGACCTGCGTCTGCGCAAAGGTTCTTCGGGGGAGTGGCATAACTATTCGACGGCGTTGGCCCGCAGGCCCGTCACCGCCCTCCCGACGGCACCTCAGATTCTGGCCGCGGCTGACCTCGCACCGACATTGCCCGCCGATATCCCGTTGCAAGTCACAAGAACCTGGGCGCTCGAAGGTGGAAAGCTCGTTCTGCAGTTCACGCTGAAAAACAAAGCAGCGGAGAATGTGCAGATTGGAGCGCTGGGCGTTCCCATGATTTTCAACAACGTGCTGAACGGGCGGTCGCTCGAGCAGGCTCACGCAATTTGTTCGTTTTACGATCCTTATATTGGTGAGGACGCAGGCTATTTGCAGGTCACACGATTGAGTGGGCAAGGGCCGGCGTTGCTGGTGCTACCAGAAGGAAAGACCCCCTTCGAGGCATACAGCCCGATCCTGGACGCGCGCCATTCCGCAGGCGTTTCGATTTTCCGCGACCTCACGCCGCGAGGCATTACGTTTGAAGGTTTCTACGATTGGATGGTGCACAGCGCCGCCCTCGCCGAAAACGAATGGAAGAAGGCGAAGCCGTGGAACCCGCCGACCCAATTGACCTTGGCACCCGGCCAATCGAAGATCTACGCCGTGAAGTTCGTCATTGCGGACTCGATCCGCCATATCGAGAAGACTCTAGAGGAGAATCGTCGCCCTGTTGCCGTCGGAATTCCCGGCTATACCCTGCCGATGGACATCGGGGGCGAACTTTTCTTGAAGTATCCCGCGCCGGTGAAGTCTGTAACTGTGGAACCTGCGGGAGCGATGGCGATGAAGGGAGGTGCCGGCGCCGCGGGGAGTTGGAAGAAATATTCGCTGCAGGGAAAATTGGGGGGACGCGCGCGGTTAACGATTAACTACAACGATGGTTTGGTGCAGACCATTCATTATTTTGTGACCAAGCCCGAAGTTCGGGCGCTGGCCAATGTAGGCCATTTTCTCGCGACCAAGCAATGGTTTGTCGATCCCCAGGATCCGTTTCATCGAAGCCCGTCCTTCATGTCCTACGACCGCGAAGCGAATGAAATCGTCATGCAGGACAGCCGGGCGTGGATTGCAGGTCTCGGGGACGAAGGAGGCGGAGGCGCCTGGATATCGGCGATCATGAAGCAGCTGGGTGAGCCGAACAAAGAAGAGTTGGATAAGTTTCAGCAATTCGTGGACGGCGTGCTCTGGGGTGGCTTGCAATATAAGGACGGCCCGAAGAAGTTTGGCGTGCGCAAGAGCCTCTTCTATTATCAGCCGGATCAAATGCCGCCCGGCTTTTACCGGAAGGATTTCGACTGGAGCACTTGGACGAGCTGGAACAGAACGCACGCAGAACGTGTAGACCGCTCGTTTGATTATCCTCACGTGGTAGCTGCGGATTGGGTTTTGTACCGCCTGACGCGCAACTACGACGGCCTGGTCACGAATCATCCGTGGGACTGGTATTTGACAAACGCGTATGAGACGTCAGTGGCCATGGTGAAGTTTGCGCCCGAATACGCCGTTTTCGGCCAAATGGAAGGGGACATTTTCCTTCAAGTTTTGGCGGATCTGCGGCGCGAAGGATGGAATGCCCAGGCGGATGACCTGGAGGCAAAAATGCGCGTGCGCGCCAATCGCTGGAAAGAGGAAGCGTATCCCTTTGGGAGCGAGATGCCGTGGGACTCGACCGGGCAGGAAGAGGTCTACGCCTGGATGAAATACTTTGGCTTCAAAGAGAAGGCGGACGTGACGCTGAACGCCATCCTTGGCTACGATCCGGCAATTCCGCACTGGGGATACAACGGCAGCGCACGCCGGTACTGGGATTTTGTATTCGCGGGCAAGCTTCGGCAGATTGAACGTCAGTTGCACCATTACGGTTCGAGTTTGAACGCTATTCCGCTTCTCTCGGAATATCGGGAGCATCCCGACGATTTTTATCTTCTGCGAGTCGGATACGGAGGCACGATGGGCACCCTCACAGACATGGATGAAGAGGGCTTCTTGGCCCCTGCTTTCCACGCTTTTCCGGATTTGTTGCGACCTGATGCGCTCTCGGGCGACGATGGACCAAACCTTTTTGGGCATGCCTGGAACACCGCGACTTACATCGTGCACCATCCCGAATTCGGCTGGGTGGCATTTGGGGGCAACCTTCGTGTGGAAGGTCAAACCGTGAAGATCACGCCACTCGATTCTTTTCGCATGCGAGTGTACCTGGCCTCCGCGGGCTTGTGGCTTACTCTGGACTCAGGGCAGTTTGAGCTCATCGAATTGGACACGA
>QHYM01000170.1 GCA_003223295.1 Acidobacteriota bacterium
CCATGGGCGCGCCGGTGCGCCGCGACTCCAGCAGGTTGCCTTTCAGGGCGAAATACCATTTTGCCTGGCGGTCCGCGTCATCGATCAGCATCAGGCGCGGGTGGTGCTTCAATCCTTCCGCCTGCCGGATCATGGTTTCCTGGTCCTGGCGCAGAAACGTCTTCGCGAATGGCCGGAACAGGAACACAGGAAGCGGCAGGTTCCACGCCGCCACGAAATCAATCCGGCACAAATCGCGCCGCACCGGCGTCACCGTCGCCCGGCTGGAAAACCACAGCTTCCCGCTCCGGTCGATCTCCGTCCGCAAATTCGGCAAGACGAAATCGATCGTCGTCGTCACCGGCTCGCCGGTAATTTTCTTCAACAATTGGTACGGCGCGCTGTTCGCGCTCGGCGTGTGCGGGCTCATGCGGAAGCCGTTCGGAATCGGCTCGAACTGCTTGGCCTTCGCGTGAATGCTCGCGCGCTTTCGCCAGAACCACGATTGGTGCACAAACGGCCCGTGCGCCGGGTCCATCAGCCCGATAATCCCATGGTCGATGTGCGACGGCAGCTCGCAGGAGAGATGCATGATTTTGTACTTCTCGCTGAAGACCGCCAGCGCGGGCGATTCGGGGATTCTCTCCGGCAGCCTCGTGCCGGGTGCATTCATATAGACCCAGACGTAGCCGTCGCGCTCTTCGCAGGGATAGTGTCCCGCAAAGATGCGCTCCACTTTCAGCTTGTCTTGCGAAGTAAGCGAGGGGATCTCCACACACTGTCCGGTGCACGCATCGAATCGCCATCCGTGGTAGCAACACTCCACGGTGTTGCCTTCCACCCTGCCGTACGACAGCGGAATCCCCCGGTGCGGGCACGCATCCCGCATCGCGAACGTTTTTCCTTCCGCGGTCCGTCCCAGCACGAGGGGCACTTCCAGCAGCAGCGCCTTGACGAGTTTCTGCCCGCGAATCTCCGTGCTCTGCGCCACCGGATACCAGAAGTCCCACAAGAATCCAGGATCCGTCGCTGGCGCAGCCTCGCGGGCTAGTTCGGCCTCCGACTGCAATATGGTTCGTACCGCTTCACTCATGGTCGTACGCGCATCGTAGTATACCGCTTCGCTACGGAGAAGAGACCGGGTAGGCCAATGGTTCTTTACTGCACAGAACAGTCTGCAGTAAGCCGTCGAATGCGCCAGCCCAAGGCGAAGAAGACCGCGCCTACAAGAAACATGGGAAGTCGTGGTGGATTGTCCCAAGAATGATCGAAATCCTTTCCAACGTTGAGGAGAGGCCAGAGGAGGAGCGGGCCTACGCCGAAATCCTGAACGATCTGTGCAGCTTGGTTAGGGAGGGACGGAAGGCTCTTGCGCCTAGTGGGATCGGAGCGATCGGCTAGTTCTGATGGAGTGAGCCAAGTCCCTCCGATGACTTACGGAGAAGAAAAAGTCCTTTCAACAAAAGCGTGAGGCTGCCGAGAAGGAAAACTAGAGGAACAACGCTGAATTTCGCCTAAGGAGGAGAGAAGATCCAAAAAACACAGAGATGCAACAGCAAGGCCCAAATATATCATGGCGCGACGAGGGTGATATTCGAGGTCGCCGGAAAAGTTTTCGAAAAAGAATTCGCGGAGCGTCATGGCCCGCAGTCTACCCCAAATTGAATCTTAAAGTACTCGCGAGAAATTGGCCCAATCCACATCCCGATTGCAAGAATTTTGAATCGGCGCTATTCTTTCACTAGAGTAATTCGATGTACGCTGCGTTCTATTAGCTGACTCGCCTTTTGCTCCCGCACCGGGAGCCTACACTCGTCTGCAAGCTCAAAAAGAACCGCAAGCACATTTCACCCGAATTTTGGTTTCTTGTTTTACTTAAAACTGAGGTTCCGCCATGGCCGTACTTACATTGACTGAAAAATTGGACCAGCTCGACCTGCGTTACGAGGAGATGACGCAGCAGCTTTCCTCGCCCGAAGTGGTGGGCGATTCCGCGCGTTTCCAGAAAATCGCCAAGCAGCATGCCGAGTTGGAAGAAATTGTAGCCAGGCACCGCGAGTACAAGCAGATCGAAAAAGATCTAGCCGGGGCTCACCAGCTCTTCCTTGAAGCCGACGACGCCGAGATGAAACAGATGGCCCACGAAGAAGAAAAGACGCTCGCCGCGCGCAAAGAAATCGTCGAGCGCGAACTGAAACTCCTGTTGCTCCCGAAAGATCCCAACGACGAAAAGAGCGTCATCATCGAAATTCGCGCCGGAACCGGCGGCGACGAAGCCGCGCTCTTCGCCGCGGAGCTTTTCCGCATGTATTCGCGCTACGCGGAAACGCAAGGCTGGAAAGTAGAAGTTCTGGAAAGCTCGCCGTCCTCTCTCGGCGGCATGAAGGAAGTGGTCGCCGCGATTCAGGGCAACAAGGTTTACTCCAAGCTGAAATACGAAAGCGGCGTGCACCGCGTCCAGCGCGTTCCGGCCACCGAGCAGCAGGGCCGCATCCATACTTCCGCGGCGACCGTGGCCGTGCTTCCCGAAGCGGACGAAATCGACATCAAGATTGAGGCCAAGGATTTGCGCATTGATACGTTCTGCTCTTCCGGTCCCGGCGGCCAGTCCGTGAACACAACGTATTCGGCGGTACGCATCACGCATATCCCCAGCGGGCTCGTCGTTTCGCAACAGGACGAGAAATCGCAAATTAAGAATCGCGCCAAAGCCATGCGCGTTCTTCGCGCGCGCCTCTATGAAATGGAGCAGGAAAAGCAGCAGGCCGCCATCGTGGCCGAGCGGCGCGGCCAGATCAAAACCGGCGACCGCTCTGAAAAAATCCGCACGTACAATTTCCCCCAGAATCGCGTGACCGATCACCGCATCGGCCTGACGCTGCATCAGCTTACCGACGTCATGGACGGCAAGCTCGCGCCGCTGATGGACGCCCTGAGTGCCCACTACGAGTCCGAGCGCCTCCAACAGGAACTCGCTGAGGCATAATCCTCCTAAGGAGGTGCCCCATGTTGACCCGCCCTGGCTCCACTCCTGGTTCTGGCTGGATGAGGAACGTGAGCGAGCGTCTTTCTTCCGGACCTGCCGACGTTCGTTCCCTCCCGCGCCGTTTTTGGATTGCGTACGGCACATTCATGATCGTGTTCTTGTTGATTCTGCCCATGATGCAGCACCGGCTCATTCCTTCTTACTCGTACAAGGGACGCTCCTATGAATCCCCCACCCGAATTGGTGGACTTCCTCTCTTCGCTGAGGGTTCTGCGCCCGTCGGGATTATTGCCGTGGGAGGACGCCCCCGTGGTGTGATCGCCGTTGGCGCCCTTCCGCTGGGGGTAATCGCCGTGGGAGGACTGGCTGTGGGTGGCCTTGCAATTGGCGGTGTGTCGCTGGGGTTCTTCGCGCTTGCGGGATTGGCCATTGGCTGGCACGCGGCGGGCGGCGGCGCGGTCGGCTACCGGGTTTTTGGCGGGCTTGCTATTGGAGCGTACGCCTATGCCGGAAACGGCGTGGCCTACGGCTATCACGAAGCATCAGGCCGTCAGAAGGAGAAACTTTTCGGATGAAACCACAGGCGGCGCCTCTCATCGTCCGCACCGCGCTTCGTGAAGCGTTCGCGCAGTTGCGGGCTGCAGGCGTCCCTTCGCACACGCTCGCCGCGGAACTGCTGCTTCTCCATGTTCTCGGCTGCAATCGCACGTGGATCTATTCGCATCCCGAAGAAGAACTTTCTGCTCTCGATGCCGAGTGTTACTTCGCGCTTGTCCGCCGGCGCGCTGCAGGCGAGCCGACGCAGCACCTCACCGGCAAACAGGAATTTTGGGGACTCGAATTTGAAGTCACGCAAGATGTCCTGATTCCGCGCCCGGAAACGGAGCATGTCATCGAAGTCGCGCTTGACCGCCTCGCGCTCCGTGAGCTTCGCGCGGGCCGTCCACAGAAAACCGACGGTGCTGGACTGCAGATCGCCGACATCGGCACCGGCTCCGGCTGCATCGCCATTGCGCTGGCGACAGAACTTCCCGCCGCAGGATTTGTTGCCACGGACATTTCCTCGTCCGCCCTTCCCGTCGCGAGGCGCAACGCCATGCGCATCAATGTCGCCGGCCGCATCCATTTTCTCGAGTGTAATCTCCTTGATGGTGTTTCTGTTGTAGCCGATGAATGCGACAAATCTTCGCCCCAGTCGCCAAGCACTAGTGACTCGTCGCTCGTCACTCGTCACTCGCCAAATCTCTTTGATCTGATTGCCAGCAATCCTCCCTACATCGGCCGGCGCGAAGCGGCAACGCTAATGCGTGAAGTTCGCGAGCATGAACCCGAAATCGCGCTGTACGGCGGCGAAAAAGGCCACGAATTCTATGCGAGTCTCATCGCTCAAGCCGCAGAGCACCTCAAGCCCGGTGGCATACTGGTGCTCGAACTCGGCCACAACAGCTTGCCTGCCGTCCAGCCTCTGCTCGACGCATCTACTTGGACTAAGGTCAGCGTGACCAACGACCTCGCCGAGATCCCCCGCGTGTTAGCCACCGAGCGCTTGTAACCCAGCGCCCAAGGAGAAAGGTTGAGGCCCACGAAAGTCGGGCGTAGGCTACTCGCATGCCGGAGTTGGCGAGATTTCGAGCGAAGCACGGACCCCTTGAGGAGCAATCCTCCCTCGCGCAATCGTCCGTTCTGCACGTGGACATGGACGCGTTTTTTGTTTCCGTGGAGTTGCTGGAGCGGCCGGAACTGCGCGGCAAACCCGTAGTTGTTGGCGGACAGAAAGATCAACGTGGCGTGGTTTCCGCCGCGAGCTACGAAGCACGAAAATACGGCATTCATTCGGCAATGCCGCTGCGAACCGCAGGGCGACTCTGCCCACACGCGATTTTTCTCGACGGCCATCACGAAAAATACGGCGAATGGAGCGACCGGGTCGCCACCATCCTGGTGAAATTCTCGCCAGTCGTCGAAATGGTTTCGATTGACGAAGCGTATCTCGATCTCGCGGGCACGGAGCGATTGCACGGGCCGCCCCTGGCTGCCGCAGACAAGCTCCTTCGCAAGATCACCCACGAAACGTCTCTTCCCTGCTCCGGCGGTCTGGCCACGACGCGGCTCACGGCCAAAGTGGCTTCGGATCAAGCGAAGCCGCGAGGGCTCGTGTGGGTTCCGCCGGGCTGCGAGGCGCGCTTCCTCGCGCCGCTTCCTGTTCGAAAGATTCCCGGCATCGGCGAAGTCACGGAAAGAACGTTGCGCGCGCTCGGCATCGAAACTGTCGAGCAACTTGCCGCTGTTTCACAAGAAAGACTGGAAAAGATTTTTGGCCAGTGGGGCGAGGCGCTCTACCGCAAGGCGCGTGGCGGCGATTCCTACGAATTCGTAATTGACGCGGAGCCGAAATCCATTTCGCACAATCACACGTTCGGCGAAGACACGGCGGATCTGGACGAAATGGCGACGATGCTCAGCCACCTCTCGCAAAAAGCCTGCAAACGGCTGCGCGAAGCAGGGCTCGCAGCGCGGACGCTCACGCTGACCATCCGTTACGCCGGATTCGAAACGCATACGCGCGCCAAGACGCTCGCCGCACCAACGCAACTGGACGGCGACATCTATGCCGTGTTCCAGGAACTCTTTCGAAAGCACCGCGACGCGAAAAGGAAAGTGCGTCTTCTTGGGGTGAGCCTAAACGGCCTGACGCACGGCAACGAGCAGCTCGATTTACTTGAAAAAGAACGGCGCGAGAAACTCGCAAAGCTGACGAAAGCGGCCGACCGTTTGCGCGACCGTTTCGGCTTCGGCAAGGTGCAATTCGGCGGCTCGCTTTCCTCCGACGCGCCGGAACACCGCGAGGACTAGACAAGAGCCGCTGAAGCGTGCACTTTCGAGCAGCACCGCGCGGAATGGCTTATAATCTAGCCTCCGTCCAAGTATTCCTATGAGTGCAAGCGCAACTCCAACTCCGGGTGTCTCCTCTCCGCCTTCCCCGACAGGCGCAGCCAATCGCGTACGCCAATTCTGGCAGCGCGTCAGCGAAGGCCGCCAGCTAGACGACCTGTGGTCGCAATTCGCCGCGGATGCGCGCGCCAGCTACGGGTTCTACGGAAAAGACGTCGATTGGGAGAAAATCCAAAAGCTGCCGCGGTGGCACCGGCCCTTTCACGTCGTCAAGGATATTTTCTGGGCGATGCTGATGAAGATGACGCCGGCGCGGCGTGTGCTGTTGCTCCTCGCGCTGGTCATGCTGTTGATGTCTGGATTTACGTTTCAGTTCGGACACAACGTCTCGGTGCAATTCAAGTTCGAATTGTTTGCCGCGTTGATTTTCCTGCTGCTGCTTTCGCTGGAACTGGCCGACAAGGTGACCATGAAGCGCGACCTGGAAATCGCGCGCGAGATTCAGATGTGGCTAGTGCCTTCCGAGCCCCCGAACGTGCCGGGGGCGGACATTGCGTTTGCCACGCGCCCGCAGAATTCGGTAGCTGGCGATTACTACGACGCGTTTTATCCGGACGCCGAGAACAAGGAAAGACTGGTGGTGGTGATTGCCGACGTGGCCGGAAAGAGCGTACCGGCGGCGTTGTTGATGGCAACGCTGCAAGCCAGTCTTCGCACCATCGCGGGTGAAGGCGTGCCGGTGGCGGAACTGGTGACGCGCCTGAACCGCTATGCGTCCGCGTATAGCCTGGACGGGCGGCGTTTCACGACCGCGGTTCTCTGTGAATACGATGCGGCCTCGCGGTGCCTCACGTATGTAAACGCGGGCCACAATGCACCGATTCTGCGGCGCGCGAATGGCGCGTGCGAAACGCTGGAAGCCGGCGGCTTGCCCTTGGGCATCCAACTCGGGGCGGAATACCAGACAGCCACTTTGGAGCTGCGGCCGGGAGACGCGCTGATTTTCTTTACCGACGGCGTCGTCGAGGCCTTCAACGAATCGGGAGAAGAGTTTGGAAGCAGCCGATGGCTCGGGGCGATTCGAAACCTGCCGGAGTGGAATGCCCAAGAAACGCTGCGGTTCCTGATGAAGCGCGTGGATGAGTTCGTGGGCGCCACGCGGCAATCGGACGACATCACCTGCCTGGTGTTCCGCAGCAAATAGAACAGTCCTTAGTCGTAAGTCATACGTTCTAAGTAAAAACAAAGATCCGGAGGACGCATTTTACGTGCTCCAGTTCGTCAGGGCACAGCCAGGACGGTTCCCGGTGAACTGGCGCATAATCACACTATGAATCCGCGTGAACTGGCCAATTCGATTTGCGAGATGTTGCAGCGTAACAAATACCAGGGGCTGCTGGTGGGCGGGTGTGTGCGCGACGTGCTGCTGGGACGCGAGCCGGCCGATTACGACGTGGCCACGGATGCGACTCCGGTTGAAGTTGCGGGCCTGTTTCCCGAGAGCATGGCCGTGGGCGCGCAATTTGGCGTCATCCTGGTTCCGAGGGATGGAATGAAAGTGGAGGTGGCGACGTTCCGCTCAGACGTCGGTTACAGCGACGGACGGCACCCGGACCGCGTGGTTTATTCGAAGACGGCGCAAGAAGACGTGCAGCGACGCGATTTCACGATTAACGGGCTGCTGATGCGGCACGACACCGGCGAAGTGCTGGATTTCATTGACGGGCAAAAAGATTTGAAAGCCGGCATCGTTCGTGCCATCGGCGATCCCGAACGCCGGTTTGCGGAAGACAAGCTGCGGATGATGCGAGCGGTGCGGTTCGCGGCGCGCTTCGGCTTCAAAATCGAAGAGGCGACTTTCCGCGCGATCCAGCGCCAGGCCGAGGAAATTCAGCAAGTCTCAACGGAGCGCCTGCGCGAAGAACTTACCAAGATGTTGACGGAGGGAGCAGCGCGGCGCGCCTTCGAACTGCTGGATGAAACTGGATTGCTTGCGGAAGTCCTGCCCGAAATTGCGGCCATGCAGGGCGTGGAGCAGCCTCCACAATTTCACCCGGAAGGCGACGTGTGGATTCACACGCGTCTGATGCTTGAAAAACTTGAAAAGGGCGCTTCCCCGACGCTTGCCTGGGGTGTACTGTTGCACGACGTTGGGAAGCCGCCGACGTTCCAATCGGCAGCGGAAACGGGCGACCGTATCCGCTTTAACCATCATGTGGACGTAGGCGTGCGGATGGCGGAAGCGCTTTGCCGAGGGCTGCGCTTCTCCAACGAGGAGACGGAGCAGATTTCGGCCCTGGTGGCGAATCACATGAGGTTTGGCGCGGTGGAAGACATGAAGAAGTCCACCCTGAAGCGGTTTGTGAGGCTGCCGCGTTTCGACGAGCACCTGGAATTGCACAGGCTGGACTGCCTGTCGAGCCACCGACATCTGGATTCCTATGAGTTCGTCCAGCGCTTTCTGGACGAAACGCCGCCGGAGCAGGTCCGGCCGGAACGGCTCCTGACCGGAGACGACCTGCTGGCGATCGGCTACCACCCCGGCCCGGAATTTGCCCGGATTCTACGAGGGCTGGAGGACGCCCAGCTCGAAGGACAGGTCAAAACAAGGGAAGAAGCTAGGGAATACGTCCTAAAGAAACATACGCGGAACCAAACCAAGGCCAGTTGAAGTAGGATCTCCAGCAGAGACAAGCAGTTCCGGGCACAGAGAAGGAAATCTAATGTCATTGCTTCTCATAACATACAGAAATAAAAGACTTTAAGATGATTAGCGCAAATGGGAGGGGTTTGCCGTATAATATGAGTCTACTAGACTAAGATTTATTGCTAGCGACAATCTCATTCTTCTACAACATTTACCTATAGGCCGCATCTAATCACGACAGAGCGGCCTATAGCGGCCGCCTTGGTAGACTGGGGATAACATGGCTGAGAAAAAATTTCTAACTTCAGAGATTCTGCCGATCCTTCCGGTTCGCGATACCGTGCTCTTTCCGGGCGCCATGCTGCCGCTGACCGTGGGGCGGGAGAGCTCTCTGGCACTGGTTGGTTCTTTACAGGGCGACGACAAGTTGCTGGGAGTTGTCGCCCAGCTTGATCCGCGGATCGAAGACCCTGCTGCCGCCGACCTCCATAAGGTCGGAACGCTGGCGCGCGTGCACAAAACCGTAAAGATGCCCAACGGCAACGTGGTGGTCTTCCTGGAGGGCCTGCAAAGGATTCAGATCGTCGAACTCGTAAATCTGCGACCGTACTTGAAAGCGCAGGTACAGCCCGAGCCGGACATCATTGGCGAGGTGGACACGGAACTAGAAGCGTTGCAGCGGAATGCGCAGGACCTGTTCCGTGAAGTGGTGAGCCATTCGCCGCAATTGTCCGACGACCTGCAATCGAAGGCCATGAGCATCGAGGATCCGGGCGAACTTTCTGACTTTATCGCCGGCATGTTGCCTTCGCTCTCGACGCTCTTGCGCCAGGAATTGATTGAGACGCCGAGCGTGCGCAAGCGGCTGGAAATCCTGATCCGCGAATTGTCGAAGGAGCTGGAAGTTCTGGAATTGCGTTCGAAGATTCACGAGCAAGTGCAAGAACAGGTGAGCCAGAACCAGCGCGAATACCTGCTGCGCGAGCAGATGAAGGCGATTCAGAAGGAACTAGGCGAATCGGAAGATTCGACGCAGGAGATCGATGAGCTTCGGAAAAAAGTCGAAGAAGCCGGAATGCCCGCGGAAGCCAAGAAGGAATGTGAGCGCGAGCTGAAGCGCCTGGCGAAAATGACGCCGGCTTCGGCGGAGTACATGGTTTCGCGCACGTACTTGGAATGGATGACGTCGCTGCCGTGGAGCAAATCCTCGGGCACGACGGAGATCGACATTCCCAAGGCGCACGCGATTCTCGAAGAAGACCACTACGATCTGCAAAAGGTGAAGGAACGCATCCTGGATTACCTGGCGGTGAAGAAACTGCAGCCGGGGATGAAAGGGCCGATCCTGTGCTTCGTCGGGCCTCCGGGCGTAGGCAAAACTTCGCTGGGCAAGTCGATTGCCCGTTCGCTGGGACGCAAGTTCGTGCGCATCGCGTTGGGCGGCATGCACGATGAGGCGGAGATTCGCGGCCACCGCCGGACATATATCGGCGCGCTTCCGGGCCAGGTGATTCAAGGGCTGAAGCGCGCGGAGACGAACGATCCGGTGATGATGCTGGACGAAGTCGACAAGCTGGGACGCGACTTCCGCGGCGACCCGTCTTCGGCGCTGATGGAAGTGCTCGATCCGGAGCAGAACAATGCGTTCCGCGATCACTACCTGGACGTGCCGTTTGATTTGTCCAAGGTGCTGTTCATCGCCACGGCCAACTGGATGGATCCCATCCCGGAACCGCTGCGTGACCGCATGGAGATCATCGAGCTGCCCGGATATACCGGCGAAGAGAAACTGCACATTGCACACAAATACCTGATCCCGAAGCAAGCCTCGGAACACGGATTGAAGGTG
>QHYM01000171.1 GCA_003223295.1 Acidobacteriota bacterium
ATTCGGGAGGCGATGCGCAAATCCCGCCAGCACGTTTCCACGAAAGATTCCCAGCCGCCAGAACGCACGACTTCCTTTGTAATCTCGAGGCTTCCTCGCTCCAAGCGGACTGCGCGAAGGGCTTCTTTGCGGCTCATCCCGTGCTTCATCTTTTCCTCGGCTGCCATCTCCTGGTAGGCGCGAAGCTCCTCATCCAACTCCCGGTCGACCTGCTCCTTTCGGAGCAATGATCGGAGGCCACGTGTGATGTTCCGTAACAAGGACATCAGTCGGTTCCTACTCCCTACGAAAATAGCCGCGTATCTCATTGAAAAGATTGGCTCAACAGCGAGCGGCTATTTTCATCTTTCGTTGTGGCTCTCCGAGAGCCATGATTTACTCGTAGCGCAGCGCTTCCACGGGATCGAGCTTCGCGGCCTTGATGGCGGGCCAAACTCCAAAAACCAGCCCAACGGAAATGCTGACGACGATTCCGGTCATGGCCGCCCACACGGGAACGCTGCCCGGCCATTTCAGGCTGACCCTGACGAGCAGCACGAGCCCATTCACCAGAATCAGCGCCAGCACGCCGCCGACTCCAGTGAGCGCCATGGCCTCCAGCAAGAATTGCCAGGTGATGTCGCCCCGTCTTGCTCCGATGGCTTTGCGCACCCCGATTTCCCGCGTCCGTTCCGTAACGCTCACGAGCATGATGTTCATCACACCCACGCCGCCAATGAGCAGGCCAATTCCGCTCAAGACAAATGTAGCCAGCGCGACCATTCCGAGGATGCTGTGAAATTGATCGACGATTTGCTGCGAGGTTTGAATCGAGAAGGAATTCTTGCCATCGTAAGGAACGTTGCGGCGGCGGCGCAGCACTTCGGTGGCCTGGTCCACGGCCTGATCCAGCATGTTCGGGTAGGCCTGAAGGCGGAAGCTGTTCTCATACGCCCCGGGATAGATTTTCCGGAATGTGTTATAGGGAATCAGAACGCGGCGGTCTTCATCGTCCTGGCCAAACATTCCTTTGGGCTTTTCCACCACGCCAATGACGCGAAACGCCGAACCATCAATCATCACGTCTTTTCCCACCGGGGAGCCCTCTGGAAAAAGGACCGGAGCGGCATTTTCACCGAGCATCACGACCTTTTCCCGGTGCACATTGTCCACTTCGGTGATGAAGCGCCCCTCAAGCGTGGAGGCGTTGGCGTAGACTTGGCCAAAATTAGCCTGCACGCCGCGAAAATCAATGGCGCTCACGCTGCCGGCCCTTGTCCGCACGGTGTGTGGTTGCTCCCACCAAGTGACGAAGACCGTAAGGTCTTTAACCGCTGGGCACAATTGCTGGATGGCCTCGCCATCCTCCAGCGTCAGCGGTTTGCGCTCGCGCTCCTCCTTGGGACGCCGGCCACCGCCGTGGGGTCCCTGGTCAAAACGGGAGATGAACGCGGTGTCCGCTCCATATTGCTTGATGTTTTCCTGCACCTGCTGATCGAAACCGGTGATGAGCGCGGCGACCAGCATGATGACACTGACGCCGAGGACCACGCCGAAAACGGTAAGGAAGCTGCGCAGCTTGTGGGCGCGGAGCGTGTCCATCGCTTGCTTGAGATTTTCGCCGTGTTGTTGCGCCATGTTCGTTTCGCAGACCCGCCGGGCCGGACCGCGTTTTCTTTACCCTTCTGCCCGAAGCGCTTCAATCGGATCCAGCTTCGCCGCGCGCATAGCCGGGTAAATACCAAAGAAAAGGCCGACGCTCGTGGAAACCGCCAGAGAAAGAATCACGGCGTTGATGGGCGTGCGCATCGGAATAGATGTTAGAGCTCGAGCTACCGCGACCACGAGATAGGCAAGAATGATCCCGATTAGACCGCCGGTTGCGGCGAGCACCGCGGATTCGGTCACGAACTGCAAAACGATGTGCTTTTTGCGCGCGCCCAGAGAGCGGCGCAATCCAATCTCGCGCGTGCGCTCCGTGACGCTGGCGAGCATGATGTTCATGATCACAATGCCGCCGACCACGAGAAACACTGCGGTGAGTCCGACGGCCACAGTGAAGAGATTGGACGTCAAGGATTGCCACAGGCCCATGATGGAATCCGAGCCGATGATGCCAAAATTGTCCGGCCCATCCCAGGGAATGTGGCGCCAGGCGCGCAAAAGCATGCGCGCCTCGTCTTCGGAGGCCGACATGATTTCCGCGTTGTGCGCCTGGACAAACAGCACGAGCGAGTCGCGTTGCGTGCCCCATTCCTTGCTAAAGGTCTCCAGTGGAATGAACACGAAATTATCCTGCGATTGTCCAAGAGCGCTGCCAATGACTGCGGACACGCCGACGATCTCGTAGCTGTGTGTTCCGGCGCGGATGGTTTTGCCGATTGGATCCACATTGGAGAAAAACTTCTTGACCAGGTCGGTGCCGATAAAACACACAGGAGAGCGGTGCTCTTGATCGGATGCCGTTATGAAGCGTCCAGCGCCGACATTGAAGCTGCGCACTTCGGAGAAGTTGGAGGTCACTCCGTAAAAACTCACGTTTTCGAGCAGGTCATTGCCGTAGCGCACTTCGGTGTTTGTTCCGAGGAGGGCCGCGATCTGGTTGGCCGTGCGCATGCCGGTTTGTAGTTTGTCGAATTCCTCGCGCGTCACCAGCGGACGCTTCTGGGCCTTTACCCAGGCATCTTCACTGGTGATGATCCCGAAGCGGTTCAGAACATAGACATTCGCGCCGAGATTCGCGATGCGGTCGGCAACGTAGAAATTTAGCCCGGCGACAACGCTCATGACCGCGACCAGCGTAGTTACAGCCAGAATGACCCCCAGCAAAGTCAAGAAACTCCTCAGCTTATGGGTGCGAAGAGCATCCAGGGAAATGCGGAGAGTCTCCCCAATGGTGACCGCCGCGCTGCGGAAGCGGCCAAGCTTGCCGGCAGCACGCGCCGCGGATGGAATCTCGCGTGGAATCGCTCCAAAGCTGTCAAGGGGGGTAACGCCCAAACCGGCCTCCGACCTCTACTCTTTACTACGTTTGCCCCAGGCCATTCGTTCCAGTGGCAACCGACAAAATCACGATTTTTAGACGTTTGAAAACGCCCTTCGCTTTGCAAGGCGCCTGAAGTACCCTTGGGCCGCCCCGGGGGGAGCATCGAATGTCATCGACACCCACCCCCATTGTACAGCCTTTGGGGTGCCAAACAGATTGCGTGTGGTTTAAGGAACAAGCTCGATTCTGCGCGTAAAGGAGATTCAGATGCGTCGCAATTCCATTTATTTTCTATTAGTTGCGGCCCTTGGTCTTTCTACAACCCTGTTTCCGCCCGCTCAGGAGAAACCCTCGGACAAGGCCACCGCAGCGAATGCTCCCAAGTCCGGCTATCGAGCTGAGTTTCTAGAAGACGTTCTGTACTACGAGCAACGCTACACCCGGCTGGCAGAGGGCATGCCCCTCGAGAAATATTCTTGGCGGCCCGCGGAAGGGGTTCGCTCCGTCGGCGAAGTCTATACACACATCATCATGGCCAACTATGGAGTTGCCCGGGCCCTCGGAACCGCTTCTCCAGCCGGATTCGACCCGAAGGCCGTGCCCGCCATGGCCGGGGACAAAGCAAAGGTCCTGCCGGCGCTGAAAGCATCCTTTGCACATTTCCGCGGAGCTATCTTGGCCCTAAGCGATGCCGACGCCGGCAAGCCGCAGAAGATGTTCAACCGCGAGACTACTTTGCGCGGCTCTTTGATGATGATTGACCGGCACTGGGGCGAGCATCTGGGCCAGTCCATTGCCTATGCGCGGGTCAACGGCATTGTTCCGCCTTGGACCGAGGAATTTCAACAACAACAGCAAAAGCCCGCGGATAAACCGAAGCCGTAAGCTCCTCCTGCAGACTGCCCTCATGGCGCAAGTGCCACTTTCGCACCGGCCGTGGCTGTTTCGGCAAGCGCCGGTGTACAACAGTAGTGTGGGCCGGTGAATCCAATAGATGAGCCGGTCGGGCGGGGTTTCCGCCTCCTTAAACCATGTATAAACGCGCTTTCGCTCCCATTGCATTGCTCCTTCTCACCGTGCCCGCTGGCACGGCGGCGCAGTCGGGTGTGCCTGCGTCCGAGCCTGCGGTTGCTCCCGAACCGTCGAAGCTCCTGGACCGTGTGCTTGTCAATCAGAAAAAGGAAGAAGCAGCGCTTGAGGTCTATGAACGAATAGAACAGCTCGAAACCAGGAAAGGCGCCAATGACCCGGCTCCCGCATCCATAAAGATTAGCCGCGTCATTCCCTCGGGCACGGGAATGAACAAGATTCCCGTGGATGCCGCCGGCAATCCTCCCGACGCGGCGGCGTACCGCGCGCGTCTGGAAGGTTTGGAACACGCGCTCGCTCTACTCGTGAATAACAACCGTTCGCAGCGCGACGCTCTGGAAAAATATGCGAAGAAAAGGAAGGAGCGCAACGATCTCATCGATGCCACACGCAACGCGTTTCTTTTCATCTTTGTCGCTCGCGAGCCGCGCGGCGATCGCCTGCTTGCCAAATACGAGATGAAACCCAATCCGGCATTCAAACCCACCTCGCGGCTCACTTCCATCTTCCCCAAGGTGCACGGATTTGTTTGGATCGACGAGGGATCTGGCGAGCTCGCGCGCATCGAAGGGGATGTTACCGAGGACATTTCCATTGCGCTGTTTCTTGGAAAGATCTACAAGGGCAGCCACTTCATGCAGGAACGCTACGAAGTGCAGCTCGGACTCTGGCTACCGACGTTTTCGCAGTACGATTTCGACGGCCGCAAATTGTTTTCCGGATTTTCCCTCCACGAACGCATGCTCTATTCGAACTATCGCTACATTGGTCCGCCCAAGGAAGCTATCGAAGTCATTCGCAAGGAACTGGGGCGTGCCGAGTTGAACAAGACGAACTCCACGGCCGCCGATCCCTGAGACTTTCCCCCCTACACTGTCTTGAGAGGGTTTCGTCCTCGCTTTTGGGGGACGGGAGGTTCCATGCTCCGTTCACTCTCTTTGCCCATACTTGCGCTCTTTCTCACGGCTTTGCCCGCCGTTGCGCAGACTACTGATTCCAATGCGCGCCCACCCGCTTCGCAACCGCCGAATTCTACGGCTTCGTCGGACGCAAAAAAGCCCAAGAAAGTTTGGACCAACGAAGACATATCCAAATCTACCAACGGAGTCTCCGTTGTCGGAGATGCAAAGGACAAGGACAAGCCAAAGCCTGCCGCCCCAAGGACGGCCAATGCCCAATATGTCGCATCCATCCGCAAGCAGCTCGAGAAATTACAAAAGCAGTTAGAGGATGTGGACAAGCAGATTACCGACCTCAAGAATTTCAAGGCAGGCGAGCCTTCGACCACGGCGAGCGGCATTGAGCTCGACAAACGTTATCAACGCGAGCCCATCGAGGTACAAATACGCGCCCTTCAAAATAAAAAGAAAGATTTACAGTCCAAGATCGATGCGCTCTACGACGAAGCGCGAAAAAAAGGCGTGGAGCCCGGCGAGCTTCGCTGATCCCTCCGAGATAGGCAGGAGTCGAAGGCCAATTGATTCTTCTCGGCGGGCTTCTTGGTTTCGAAACGAATTTCTTTCAACATCTCCGACTGCCGGTAAAGCTCCGTCTTCCCTGCGGGAAATTTGTTGATGCTCAACATAAACGCCAGAACGTCGGCGTCCTGCTGGCGTGTCAGGCTGCCCGGCTTGCTTTGCGGCATGGTCTTGCGAATGCGATCGAAGAGATCGCCAAGCGTCAAACCATTCCAATTGGCCTGGAAAGAACCGCCTGTCAGTGCTGGCGCGGACTCGCCTCCTGTCAGCAGGGCGCCGTGGCAGGAGGCGCATTCCTTCTGATAGATGGGCTCGCCGCGCTTGGCTTGCTCCTCCGTGTAAACACCGTCCCAGACTGAGTGTGATGATTCCGTCGGCGCTTGCGCTCGCGATATGCAAAGCGACGACGCAAGGACTGCCAAGCCCGACAGGAAGAGCAGTTTCTTCATTCGCCCGCCGACGGTAGCGTGTAGGCAATGTATTCGCCGGAGTACGGCCCGCCGCTGACGGCCACGACGATGTACTGCTTGCCATGCACCATGTAGGTCATGGGCGAGCCGCTTTGCGGAGCGGGCATATACACGGCGCCGACTTCTTTTCCAGTCGCCTTGTCGTAGGCACGCAGCATGGCACCGCGCGGATGATCTGCCGTCGTGGTCACTTGGCCTTCGCCGGCAATCACCAGCGTTTTGGTCACCAGCGTCCCGACGTTGTAAGTCTCCTGGCCGGTCCGCGGGATGTTCATGCCCTTCAAGGGCTCCGAGTTGCGCACGACATCCGGCGTTTCGCCGTGCGCGATCTGCCAGACGATTTCGCCCTTGTCGAGATTGATTGCAGAGATGGTTCCGTAAGGCGGCTTGATCAGTGGCAATCCATCGACCTCCATACGCATGAAACCTCCGCCCGCCCGCTTCTTGGGCGGCTTGGGAGAATCGGCTCCCGCGTTTTCACCAGGTCCCTTCAGGATTTCGACTTCTCTGCCGGCGGTTCCCGAGATGTAATTGATGTCTGAGACTTCCTTGGGCGCCTGAACCAGCCCGATGGGCTCGATACAGGAATTGCACGCGTACACATACACCGTGTGCGTCTCGGGGTCATACGACCCGCCCGGCCAGTTGGTGCCCCCCGAAGCTGTTCCCATCGTGAGCGTGCCGAGAGGGCCTTCGAGCTTGCTCACCGTCGGCGGCGTAAAGACGGGACCCAGGTGATATTTCGATGCGACTTCTTTCGCGCGCTCGCGCAGCGTCGGAGTGAAATCGATCAAATCATCAATGGAAACCCCGTTGCGGCTATACGCGGATGGTTTTGTAGGAATCGGCTGTGTCCTCGAATACCATTCGCCCGGCACGTTGCCCACTTCCACCGGCTTTTCCGGTATCGGCCAGATGGGCTTCCCGGTGACGCGATCGAACACGTAGAGGAAGCCTTGCTTTGTCGGCTGCGCCACGGCTTTGACAGCTTTCCCGTCCACGGTGATGTCCGCGAGGATGGGCGCCGACGATATATCCATGTCCCACAGAGGATGGTGGACCAACTGAAAGTGCCATTTGCGCTCTCCGGTCTTCAGGTCCACGCAGACGAGGCTTTCTCCGAAGAGATTGTTTCCCGGCCGATGCCCGCCGTAGAAATCGCTGGTTGGCGTTTCTACCGGCAGGTAGACGAGTCCAAGTTGCTCGTCCACGGTAATCTGCGTCCACACGCCGGTGTTGCCGGTGTATTCCGCCGAGCCTTTTTCCCAGGTGTCGTAGCCAAACTCGCCTTTCTTGGGAATGGAGTGGAAAATCCAGAGCCGTTTGCCGGTGCGCACGTCGAATCCGCGCACGTAGCCTTTGTTGTTGCGCATGCTCTTCGGAGTCATGCCTTCGCGGAAGGCCGCGCCGATGATCACCGTGTCTTTCGCCACCACCGGGGCGGACTGAATGCCCATTTCTCCGGTCTCCAAGTCGGGCAAAATCTCCTGATCGTCATTCTGTTTCAGGTCCACAATGCCGTTTTCGCCAAACGACGGAACGCGCCCTCCGGTCTTCGCGTCCAGACAAATCACGCGGTAGCCGGGGGTCACATAAAAAATGCGCTCTTCGTTGCCGTCGGACCAGTACGCCAGCCCGCGCCCGGAAAGCTGCCGCGGAGCCGCGCCGCCGCGCTTGCCTTCGTGCTCCCCGTGTATCCACAGCAGTTCGCCGGTCTCCGGATTCAGCGCAATCACCGCGCGCCGCGATCCCGCCGTCGCGTAAAGAACGCCATTCACCATCAGTGGTGTGCCTTCGAGCTTGTATTCCGGCCGGTCGCCGAAATTGTCTGTCTTCATGCGCCAGGCAATTTCGAGGTCGCTGAAATTGGAGGCATTGATCTGATCCAGCGGCCGGTAACGCGTGCCCGCGATGTCTGCGGCATACGAAGCCCATTCGGTGTCCTTCGGATGCCATTGTGCGATCGCGATGGGCGGAATCAAGCCAAACGCCGCAGCCAGACACACGCATTGCAGACTCGCCTTCTTCACTTTTCCTGGAAGCATTTCCGCTTTCTCCTGAAAACCCGCGCCATTCTGCGGCGCTTACACCATCTGCCGGACTGCAGCTCTTACAAGGTACGGGCCAGTCTATGCCCGCAGAATCCTACTGCAAAGGATTAGTTTGTTTCATCTGTGGTTTTGGCAAGCAGGGCAACGTGAGGGCATCGTCCCTCCAGCTCTGGCGCACCGCCATTGCGGGCAGTCACACTCAGCGCTATGATGCGGGGCGCGAAATTTTCGCTTGTCAGCGTCGCCATGAAGCCCTCTGCGCCGAGCGATCACCGCGCCCTTCATCCATCAACTCAGGAGTAGCTATGCCAACGCGCTTGCGCCCAAGACTCACCGTCCCTCTTACCGTGTTCGTTCTGTTGT
>QHYM01000172.1 GCA_003223295.1 Acidobacteriota bacterium
TATGCGAGGCGATGCAGTAGGTGCAGTTGTTGGTTACGCTGACGGCGATGTAGATCATTTCCTTGGTCAGCGGGTCCAGCGCGCCCGGCGCCATGATCTGCTTGATGCTTTCCCAGGTGCGTTTCAAGAGAGCGGGGTCGTGCGCGATGGCTTTCCAAAAATTGTTGATCCAGTCCGTCTTGCGTGTGGCCAGGATGTCGTCATAGATGGCCCGTACTTCCGGTGACGCGTCCTTGTATTCGATCAGTCCAAACGTGGACATGGCACTCTCCCAATCTAGAGGTCGTTACGATCAGCACGATTCTATCGCTACTCCTTTAGCCATTGTCATTCCGAACCCACGCAGCCGGTGACCAGCGCCCGATGAGGTGCGCGAGTCCCGAGTCCTGTCGGGAGGAATCTGCTCTTTTGAGCAAACACGAACACACGCTTAATGCACTGAGGAAGGGCCGCATTTCCCTTTCAATTTTCGATTTTCCTTCCCCCGTGCATGAATTTTTCCGCTTTGTGGAATGAAATTCATTCTTCTTGACACCGGGCCTGGGGGCGGGTTACAACTCCCTTCATCAGCCACATTGGTTTCTTTGAAGGTGTAGGGATTCTTCGAGGCATAGGGCGAGCTTGGTCCGGGGGGCTTGTCCTTAAATGGCGAATCTCAGTCCAAATAAACGAGTGCAAATGGGTTCCTGGTTGGGCCTGTGAGTGGCCTTGATTCATCTATCGTGCCCCGACTTGTCGGGTGCACGGGGTGCGGTCAATTCAGTTTTTTTGATTTCCTTGAGGGGGGTGTCGAATCTATGAAACGCCTAATCGTAGTAATTCTGATTGCTTTATCACTCGCAGTGGTTGGAAGCGCCCAGACGTTCCGCGGCTCCATCAACGGAACAGTGACGGACCCGTCGGGCGGTTCGGTTCCAAACGCCACGGTAAAGGCCACGGAAAGTGCCACGGGGATTGACCACACTACAACAACAACCAATGACGGAGCCTTTTCCTTCCAGGACATTCCGTTGGGGCAGTACAAAGTTACGGTGACGGCAACGGGATTCCCCGTCTATACCGTGGACAAAGTAGAAGTCGTCGCAGGTCAAATCTATACGCTGAACGTCAAACTTTCGCTGCAACAGCAGAGCACGACGGTAGAAGTATCCGCCGCGGCCCTGACCCTCGACACGACCACAGCTACGCAGAACATGACCATTACTGCCGACGTGGTGCAGGACGTCCCGCTCAACGGTAGGGACTTTACTCAGTTGGTCGCGGTGACACCCGGCTATGGTGGCTACTCTGTCGGTGGTTTCGGCTCGATGAACGGTACTCGGCCAAACCAGATTAACTGGCAGATTGACGGGGTGGACAACAACGATTTCTGGCACAACATTCCCGCCGTGAACCAGGGGGGCGTTTCCGGAATCGCAGGTGTAGTGCTTCCAATTGACTCGGTCGATGAGTTTTCCGCGCAGACGCAGTCGGGTCCCGAGGCGGGACGTAACGCCGGCGGCACCGTCAACTTGGTTGTGAAATCCGGCGGCAATGACTTGCATGGCTCGGTTTACTATTACAACCGGAATGAGTTTTACGGAGCTGGCTCTCCCTTTTTGCCGCCCGGGAGCAAGAGACCCAGGTTGCGCAATGAAAATTACGGATTCTCCGTGGGCGGCCCCATCATCAAGAACAAGACGTTCTATTTCGTCAGCTACGAAAAACAGGACTTCATTATTGGCCTGTCCGGCGTTGCCACGGAACCGTCAAATGCCTGGGTCGTGAAGGCCGCGGATCTGCTCAATAACCCGGGCAACAAGTACGGATCTTATGCTCTTGTTCCTGCAAGCACACTCTCGTGTGCGACCCCATCTGCGGTGGGAGTATGCTCCGGCGGCCTAATGGCTACGGGCGGATTGTGGCCGCAAGACATCATCGGCGGCTTGGCGGGGACGGTGAACAACTTCCTCAGCCCGACCGCGGAGTTCGGTTACAGCTATAACGGCGTCGTGAAGGTGGATCACCAGTTCAATGACAAGCACCATCTTTATCTGCGCTGGTTCGGCGGGCAAGGCAACCAGACCGCGCCGACCGGTGGCAGCCCGGCGCTAGGCACGGCGAGCTCAAACCTGAAGTACTATTTTGAGGTTGCTCCGATCCACGTGTTCAACTATTCAGCCGTATTGAATTCCACTTTCTCTTCTCGCTTGACCAATCAGGTCCTCTTCGGGGCAAACTACTTCAATCAGCTCTTCCACGATTTCAATAACAGCTTCGTTCCGGCAAATATTGGCTTGAACCTTAGCCCTGACGCCCTCAATCATGGCCAGCCGATCGTCGGCGCTCCGAATATTCGCATCAAGGGCTTCGAGCAAACGGGCATCACCGATCCAAAAGGTCGCAGTGACCTGACCTGGCATATAAACGATATCGTCTCTTACACCACCGGTGCTCACCAGTTCCGGTTCGGCGGTGAGATTCGCCAGGCTCATCTCAATGCTTTCTATCATCGCCGCAGCACGGGTCGTTTCAGTTTTGACGGAAGCCAAGGCCCCTGGGGATCTGCAAGCGCGACAATCTGCAATGCCACCTGCCAAGCCGTAGACAGCACAACAAAATCGCTCGCTGACTTCCTGGCCGGTGACGTTGCAACTTCTAGCGCCGCCGTTGGAGACCCGGAGCGCTGGGTTAAGGTCAATGCCTTCAATCTTTATTTCCAGGACGGCTGGCAAGTCACGAAGAGACTAAGCCTGACTTTCGGACTGCGCTATGAATACTTTGGACCCATGCATAGCGACAAGAAGGACATCGCCGTCTTCATTCCTGGACCCGGATTCAAGATTCAGGGAGCGGGGATTGATTCCATTTACCCGCCGGACAAAAATAACATTGCGCCCCGCATTGGCTTTTCTTATCAGCCCACCAGCAAACCCGATCTTGTCGTTCGAGGAGGCGTCGGGGTCTTCTTCGACCAGATCAACCTGAATCCTTTCCTGGATTTTCGTCCTCCCATCAACGCATCTCAGGGGATCCAGGGCAATGCATTCGGTACGAACGGCGTTTCTACTATCAGCCGCGACGCTTACAACTGGGGTTTCGATAGTCCTGGGCAGGCGCAGTTCGGCGGCACATCCATCTTCGGGCCACGAGGAACGTGCGCCGATCCCAATTGCGCAGGCCTCGGTGATCCTCAGGGCTTGAGCGCCTATTCTATCAGCCAGAATTTCCGTACACCGTACTTCTATAACTACAACCTCCAGATCGAAAAGGGTCTCGGTAGTTCGTCCGTCTTTCAAGTCGGTTATGTTGGCAGCCAGGGACGCAAGTTAAATATCATTTCCAATATCAACCAGAATGGTGCTTTCACCCACTTTGGCAATATTCTCCAGATGAACAGCACGGGAACCTCCAACTACAACTCCCTACAAAGCAGTTTCCGACTCAAATCCTGGCACGGGTTGACCACTCAGTTCGGATACACCTGGTCCCATGCGCTGGATATCATCAGCGAATACCGCGGCACAATCTTGGACGACGCCTTCAATCCCAAGCTGGATTATGGCAACGGCGACTTCGATACCAGGCATGCCTTCACCGCAAGTTTTGTTTATCAAGTGCCTAACGCTCCGTGGGCTACCAGCGCATGGTCCAAACGGCTTGTTAATGGCTGGCAGGCCAGTAGCTTGTGGAACTTCCATTCCGGGCAGCCGTTTGACGAGGTCCGCTCTTATCTCAACTTGATCGGAAATCCCTTTAAGACCGGGAATGGAGTGACCATCGACCACAAGTTCTCTCAGGCAAATGGCGGAACCTTGTGGGTGAATCCCACCTCCTTCTGCGATCCTAGCGTAGGCGACCCGCAATGCCCGGGGTCGGCCTTTGGCAATATCGCCCGCAATAAGTACTACGGACCTGGTTTCGCAGACGTCGATGTATCCGTATTCAAGAACATTGCCATTACCGAGCGCGTTAAGATTCAGCTCCGCGCCGAGATATTCAACCTCCTGAACCGTATCAACCTGGCGTCGGGCGTCGGCTCCGCCGCTGTAGGCGGCAACAATTCGCCGAACTACAATACGTGCAACCAAGGCCCCACCACAAATCACCACTGCTCCACTGCTGCGGCCGATGGATTCGGCATGATCAGCGACACGATCGGCGATTTCAACGGCGCACCGGGACTTGGCCCTGGCGAACAATTTAACATGCAGCTTGTGGCCAAGATCATCTTCTAACGGCTGCACAACAGAACCTTAGCCAAGAGGCCCGCTGGTTTCGGCGGGCCTCTTGCTTTTCGCTAACCCTTCTTCATCTTTCACTCCCGCCTTACCCGGGTAATCCATAGATTTTCCTTGACGGAGACGTTCCTTTGTGGAAAAAGTGGCTTTGGCCCTAAGACGCCCAATCCACCTGCCCCAACCTTGGAGGGGGCACTATCGTTTCCCTCGTGCGAATCCCTGCGTCATCGGTGCTCTCTGCGTTAAGAACACGCGCTCGTCTCCCATTTTGCGCTCTCTTTTTTTCAACCACATACGCATTGCCCTCGTTTTGCCACACTTTCTGAATCTCTTTGTTTTGAATCGCGTACGAACTGACAATTTGCAAGTCCTTTGTTTTGATAATCTTCCAACAGTACCGGGGTCGGTGGGGGATGGGTGGGGCCCCTCGCTCTTAACGTCACGATCGAGGGAGGAATTGTTCTAGGAGGAGCCGTGACAGGCGCTTGCTGTTGTGACGCAGCACGCCGTGCTCCTCGACCAGATTATCGAGCATGACCTGGCAGCCAAGATTCTGGAGTGCGGGAAGATCCACGGCAACCGGCGCGGCGCCTTCCGCGCGGTAGCGGCGCACCACCTCAGTGGAGACGGCCTGGCGGTTCGCGACCACATAATCGATCACGCGGCGCGGCACATGCTTCTGGATGGCGCAAACATGATCCGCCAGCCCGTACCCGGTCGTTTCGCCCGGCTGGGTCATCAAGTTGGCGATGTACACTCGGGGAGCCTTGGACCGGGCGATGGCTGCAGCAATCTCCGGAATCAGCAGGTTGGGCAGCACGCTGGTGTAAAGCGACCCAGGGCCCATAAGAATCAGGTCCGCCTGGTCAATGGCTTCGATGGCTGCCGGAAGGGGGCGCACCCGGCTCGGCGAAAGGCTGAGCCTCCTGATCGGATCGCGGCTGGCGCTAATGCGCGTCTCGCCGTGCACGACGCGGCCGTTTTCAAGCGTTGCGACGAGGTGAACATTCGAGAGCGTCGACGGGAAGATGCGGCCGCGAATCGCCAGCACTTTGCTCGTCACGCGAATGGCCTCGATGAAATCACCGGTGACGTGCGTGAGCGCGGCGAGGAAAAGATTTCCGAAGTTGTGGCCGGCAAGGCCGCGGCCCACGTGAAAACGGTACTGAAACAGGCGGCCCATCAGCGCTTCGTCTTTGGAAAGCGCGACCATGCAGTTGCGAATATCGCCGGGCGGCAGAATGCGGTTCTCGCGGCGCAAGCGGCCGGAGCTGCCGCCGTCATCCGTGACGGTAACGATCGCGGCGAGATCGGAGATTGGGCGTTCGGCGGTCGCGAGTTCATCGGGACGCCGCACGACATGTTCCTTCAAGCCGCGTAGCAGCACGGAGAGTCCCGTGCCGCCGCCCAGCGTCACAACGCGGAAGCTGCGCTCCAGAACTTCTGTTTTCGATGCGCGTTTTTTCATCGTCGGCTGAGAAACAAACGCCATTCGTATTCTACAGGAAAGGATTCGAGACCGAGGAAGCGGGAGAGCACACAAGAGGACACAGAAGGCACAGCGCGAGTACCAGGGAAGTGCCATTTTGATTGCCGGCTGTAGCTCAGGCCCTTCCCTCAGTGGTGCAACTGGCAGTGGGGCAACCGTGGGTCGGACCTTTAGGTCCGACATTTAGAGTCAGCAACAGCAAATGGGTTTTGGCCCCTGAGGAATCGCACTTACAGTTGGCGTGAGGCTACCTCATTGCAAGGCGCTTCTAGCTGGCGAGGCCGTCTTTCTCGGGGTAAAGCAACTCAGTGAAGCGCGGATCTTCCTGCAGAAACGCGAAGTCTTCGTCGTTGCGCGCGTGATAGCGGTTTTCGGGGCGCAACTGAATGGCGATCTTTAGATTTTCGAGCGCGGAGTCGGCTTCGCCGGTCAGGCAATCGAGCGCCGCCAGCGCGTAATGAATGTGGTCCGCTTTGGGCGCAGCCTTGCGCGCCTTGTCGAGACTTTCGCGAGCGTCGTCCCAGCGGCCGATGTTCATCATGGCCACGCCGCGTTGGTAATGCTCCTCGGCGCTGCGCGGATTCTGCTCTTGCGAAGGCTTCATGCGCTGCTCGGCGATTTTCAAGTGCATGCGTGCGCGATCCGCCAGCTCTTTGCTGGGGCCCTTCAGCACCTCTTCGAGCTCTTGCTTGGCGCGAGCGAATTTTTGCTGATGGAAAAGCGCCAGCGCCTCGTCATAAGTCTTGAGCTGCGCTTGCACGCGGGGATCGACCAGTTCAACGCCGCCCCGCTGCGGGGGCGGAGGCGTTCCTAAGTTCTTCTTTTTCTGTGATTTAGACGAGCTGTGCCCAGCGCTCTTGGAGTGGTGGGCCGACCCTCCGGACGCTTTTCGCACTTTTGCCATGACGGGCATGCTAACAGAGGCCGATTCGCGCGTCAAACGCAGTCTTAGTACTCGCAAGTTAGTAACCGCACGATAACTCCAGGGTCGTGTCGCGCAAAACAGTCGTTACCGAACGGCGGCACGAAGCAAAATAGAACATGGAGATTGCGCAAGAATCGTGGAAACTGTGAATACGGCAGTGAGTGATGGAGACCCGGCGCGGGAATGCTGGCCTGCCTGCACCGCGTATGCTAAATTTGTGGCCGCATTCTGGTCGACGACAAAGTGCCTTTCATCAATTTTCCTGCGCGCGAAATTAATTGCAAGCTGGTGTACTACGGTCCAGGTCTCGGAGGAAAAACCGCCAACCTGCAGTGGATCTACGACCACACCGGGCAAAACCAGAAGGGCAAAATGGTGTCGCTGGCCACGGAAACGGACCGCACGCTGTTTTTCGATTTCCTTCCGCTGGACCTGGGGACGGTGCGCGGCTTCAAAACGCGCTTTCACTTATATACCGTGCCCGGCCAGGTGTTTTACGAGGCCAGCCGCAAGCTGATCCTGAAAGGCGCGGACGGCGTGGTGTTCGTGGCGGATTCGCAGGAAGAGCGGCTGGACGCGAATTTCGAAACCATGGAAAACTTGCAGGAACACCTGAAAGAACACAACCTGAATTTCGCCACGATTCCATACGTGCTGCAATTGAATAAGCGCGATTTGCCCAATGCCATGTCTGTGCCTGAGCTTACAAAACAACTTCGCAAGAAAGGCGAACCGGTTTTGGAAGCGGTGGCAATTCAAGGCATGGGCGTCTTCGAAACACTAAAAGAAGTGGCCAAGCTGGTCCTCGCCGAACTCAAAAAAGGCGGCTGAGCAAAACATTCCTTGGAAACACAGCACCCTAGGGGAACTTCAAAGAAGGCGGAATCCGATCTCCACATTGGTCCTCGCTGAGACAGGTTGGCCGTCTTTTTGCGCCGGTTGCATGCGCCAGTTTTTTACGGCTTTGATCGCCTGGGCAGTTAGCCCAAAAGGCGCGCCTTTCAAAACGTAGATAGCACTGACGCCTCCTTCGGCACTAACGAGGAGCGACAGGACTACTGTTCCTTGGAATTTCACGGCGCGGGCCCCGTCGGAATAATCCGGGCCTGGACAAAATGCACACTGAGGCGACCTTACGCCATTGCCTCCAGCCTAAAAACTCCAGGCTCCTCGGGGAGTTGGTCTGCTTTGCGGGAGTAAGTTGGGCCCTGGCTGGTACCGTGCGGTGTGCAGTTCCTCGCTCGTGGGAAAGCTAACTGTACGATCTCGCCAGGCGAAGATATCGTCTTCTTTTTCTAGGGGGCCAAAGCCTACTGGGTGAAGTGTGAGAGTAATGTGTCCATTATTCTCCGCAA
>QHYM01000173.1 GCA_003223295.1 Acidobacteriota bacterium
GATCTAGCCGATGTGCTCCAGAATGTGGCGGAAGGCAACCTCAGCGCCTCCAAACTGCGCTGGAAGCCCGGCGCAAGTGCGTGCGTCGTGTTGTCATCGGGCGGCTATCCCGGAAAGTTTGAAACGGGAAAACGCATCGATGGGCTAACCAGTGTAGGGCGGATTACCGGTGTGACCGTTTTGCACGCGGGGACAAAGCGCGTCGGGGAAGAGATCCTCACAAGTGGCGGCAGAGTGCTGGGAGTGACCGCAGCCGGGCCGACGTTGGGTGTGGCCCTAGAATCCGCCTATGAGGCAGCCGCGAAAATTCGCTTCGACAGCATGCACTACCGCAAAGACATCGGGGGGCACGGGAACTCGCTGAAAGCGAGTGGAAACTGAAAAGTCATGGCAAGTGTGCTAAACCTGTTTCGCGCCCCCAAGAAACATGGGCCCATGGAAGAGCTTCGGGAAGCGCGAATCCTGGCTGACTTTGGGCTGGAAGGGTGCGCGCATGCGCAACCTGGGGGAAACCGGCAAATCCTTCTTGTCGATCGCGAAACTCTCGAAGCCATGGAGCTAGGGCCCGGCCTTCTGCGAGAAAACATCACGACTGATGGATTGAATGTGAACAGTCTGAAGATTGAGCAGCAGCTCCGTTTGGGCGAAGCGCGCCTGGAAGTCACCATGATATGCACGCCCTGCAATCAGATGGAGCGAATCCGGCCGGGCCTGCGCAAGGAACTCTGGGGCCGGCGCGGCATGTTGTGCCGCGTCCTGGAAGGTGGCATCCTCCGCCCCGGCGATCCGATCGAAAAGCTACTGTGAGGGCCTTCTAGGGTTTGACCGGGCGGCGCAGGGTGGGGGCGTCGGGCGGGCGGTTTTTGTCTTCTTCGGCTTTCTCGACCGGTTCGGACGGCGGGACGACCCAATCCAAGCCGCGCTGCTCGCCCATCGTGCCAATAATGAAGCGTGAGTTTCCGGCAATCAGGGGCACGACCGCGCGCATGTAGTCCACGGAATCGACAGGGGCTGCCTTCTGGGCGGTGCCGGCGCGCAGATTCTCGAGCACCTTCTCGAAGCGTGGCTCCCGTGCCAAGGAAGTGATGCGCGGGTCATTGCCTTGAATCATTTCGTTGAGCGTCGGCCCTCTTTGGTTCGCCGGATAACGGCTCTCGACCAGGGTGTGCGGGGCGTGTTTCTCCTGCGGATAGAGCTGTGTGAAGTGCGGACGCTGGAGGCGCGTCTGCCAGTATTCCTCGCCGCGAGTGGCCACCTGCTGCTGATCCATGTGATATTCGACGACCCACACTTCGGGCCCATAGTTCTCCGGGGCATAGCCGATGATGACCATTTGGAAGATGGCGTCGTCGGGCGAGAAATCGACTTTGTGATGCAACTGGGCAACCAAGGGACGCAGCTTTTCGAGGAAGCCGGTGCCGATGAGTTCCAGATCCGGTTCGGCTTCGCCGGGGGCGGACTCGTCGCGGCGTTCCCGGCCGCCAAGGCGCTGAAAACTGCGGTCCAAGCGGACGGGCTTGGGGTCGGCAGGAATGCGCCACTCGGAGGCGCCGAAGAGCACGGCAATGTGCGAGGAGTCGACGCCCGCAACGCGGGGAGGAATGGAATTCGGTTCGACGGGCTGGTCGATGGCGGCAAAAATGATGACCTCGCGCGCGACGTGTACGATGACGCGTCCGCCGGCGAGGTTCGCGATGATTTCATCTTCGCGATCTTGCGCCCGAACCGGAAGGGCGATCGCGAGGAGAAGAAAGACAAACGAGAGCCGCAGGTAGAGGGGCCTGTACCGAGCGCCCCGTCGACTTGCCCGCATTCGAAATCTGTTCAGCATCCCTACTGAAATCTTACGAGGGTTCGGCGAGTTTGCAATGCGTAATTTCGTGCCGAGTTTATTTCGAAGTGAGCGCCCGCAACAATTCTTCATGCGCCGTTGCCAGCCGGATTCGCGCTTCATTACTCTGACGAATACTTGGAATCCAGTTCTGTTCCACCTTACCGAGCCGACGAATCTTTGATTCCAAATCATCGATACGAGACTTTACCTCATTCGGCGGTTCACGCAACGCTGTCTGGGCCGCCAGCATGTATTCCTCGTACGCGCGAATGTTGTCATCACTCTCCGGCTTGCCCGTCGTTCGCAATTCTTGAAGAGCCCGATCTCCAATCGCGAATTCCACGCCCCATGACGCTCCCCAATCGAAGCCATCTTCCGGCATCGCTTTCACAACTTTAGACAGCTCTATTTTCTGTTCTTCGCTCAACTTTCCCTGCCGGGCGCTGTCGCGAAGTGGATGCAGGTTATCCAGAATTATTGCATGGGCTATAAGCGCTGCAATCACTGGACCGCTGCGCGACACATCCTGCCCAAAGTGGACCCCCGTCAGCCAGGTATCCACGGCCGTTCGCGAGTCGCCATGCGCCATCTGGCGTATTCCCTGGAGTTCATTCAAATGGGACAGCAGCCGCCCTCGGACAGCGAACCAAGGGGGCATGGCCGCCCCGTTCCGGTAGTCGAATCCCCAATTGCATACAGGAAGCTTCGTGGCCCGCTGCATGGTTCGAAGTGCGTCGAGGTTGGAATCCAGAATTGGCCCAAGTTTGGCTTCGTCCCACGCAACCCGGCCAGCGATGGTCTCTCCGAACAAATGGCGCGTCGCATCGTCGTCAGGCGGTTCCCGCACCTCCGCCAAAGCAAACCAATAACGGAGCGCCGCATTATCAGTTTCGTGCGGAAACGTCGCTTGCGCACGCGCTGCGCCGACGCCGGCAAGAACGACAATAAGTGTCGCCAATAATCGGAATTTCATCGGTGCAAAGAATTATAAAGAAGAATCATGAACGCCATCCAAGAAGCATCGCCAACGGGCACCTGTTGTTAAATGGCTTTCTCATTAACGATGTAGGCTTTCTGTTGAGCACAGCGCAAGTTATTGATGGACCTGAAAGTGGCTTTGCGTGGCAACATGATTCTGGCGAACCTCATTCCTCTCACAAAAAGGAGAAGAACATGTCACTTAGCCCCGGTGGCACTCCTGTTGGCGCATCCTCACAACCAACAGCCCAGGATCCACGCGTCCCCGTCATCCTTCGCATGCGGCGCGGAGCGGGATGGTTCCTGACAATCGCGATTCTGTCCGGCGTGAATTCCCTCCTGCAAATCTTTGATGCCAAGATCCGCTTTATCTTTGGCTTGGGCATTACGCAAGTCGTGGATGCCATTGGCCATGGGGCGGGGCAGAACGGAATGTTCGTGACCATTGCCGTGGACGGCATCTTTATTGTGATGCTCATTCTGTGTTCGAAATGGGCGAAGGCCGGGTCGCAAGGAGCATTCCTTGGAGGAATGATCGCCTACGCGCTCGATGGCGTATTGCTGCTGGTATTCAGCGTGTGGCTGGACGCGGCGGTACACGCCTATGCGCTGTACATGATTTGGCAGGGCTACGCGGCAACGCGGGAACTTGCGCACATGCAGCGAGCCGCCCAACCCGGCCTCTCCAGTCCCAACCTTCCCTGACTTTGCCGATCAACCGATGCCTCGGAGTCGAAGAGGATTCCCACGGGAACACCAGTTCCAGTAAGATTGGAGGATACCATCCAACACCATCATTCGAACGGACTGGTCATGGGACTGAGAAAACCAAAAAGCATCAAGCACAATGGCAAGAAGTTCACGGAAATTCTGGAAGCGCACGAACTGTTTTTCCGTGGAAAAGATGGCGGGGCGCGCGCGGACCTGACCGGCGGGGACCTTTCGAACGCGGATTTGTCCGGCGTGAATTTGAGTGGTGCGATTTTGCGCAACGCGAGTTTGGAAGGAACGGACTTGCGGGCAGCAAAACTTCCAGGAGCGGACCTTTCCGGAGCTAATTTGAGAAACGCGGATTTGCGGAACACGGACATGACGGAAGCGATTCTTCCGGGGGCGGACTTGACCGGAGCGCAGGCCAGCGGCGTGGAATTCTTCCGGTGCGACCTTTCGAACGTGCGTTTCGAACGCGCCCGATTGCGCAACGTAAATCTGCGCGGAGCCAGCGTGAATGGCGCGCGATTTTCGGGCGCGGACATGGGCGTGGCCATTTTGCGGGAAACGGATTTGACGGGCGCGGACCTTTCCGGCGTGGACCTTTCGACGGCGCTGCTGCCAAAGGGTTTTTCGCTGCCCCCGGCGCACGCGGCGAAGAAAGGCGCGTGAGCGGTTAGCTTAAAGCGTCAGTAGAGTAGAATTCGGCGCTTTTGCGTGCTAGCCTTTCGCCCAGCAAAACCAGGGTTTCTTGTGCGAACCGTGGCCACCTCAGCGACACAACTCGATACTTCCGCCGTGCGCGGGCGCGTGTTAGAGGTCATCCGCACACTTCTGAACGAGCTCGGTAGCCAAGGCGCGCTGCCGATGCTGCGGCTCTCCTCACAACTGGACCGCGACTTGGGCCTGGGCAGCCTGGAGCGCGTGGAACTGCTCACGCGGCTGGAAAACGCGTTTGGCATGCGTTTGCCGGAGCGCGTGGCCTCGGAAGCAAACACTCCTGACGATTTGGCTCGCGCGATTCTCGCGGCCCCCGGAGCGACGGAAGAAGTGGCAGAGCCGGAGTCCGCGTTGCGTGCCGCGGCGACAACGCAGAAGCTGCGTCGCGAGGCCGTGGGCGCGGGAGTGTTTGCGGCAGAGACGCTCATCGACGTAATTCGGTATCGCGCCACGCACAGTGCTGAGCAAACGCATCTCCTGATCACGGAAGAAGGGACGGACGGAGAAACCAGCTCCCTTCTAACTTTCGGCGAACTGCATGCCGCGGGGCAGCGTCTTGCCGAAGAGTTGGCGCGCCGCGGCGTGCCTGCAGGCGGACGTGTGGCGCTGATGTTGCCGACGTCGCGGGCGTTTTTTGTTTCGTTCGCGGGAATCCTTCTTGCCGGGGCCGTGCCCGTGCCGATTTATCCGCCGTTTCGCGCGGATCGCATCGAAGAATACGCGTCGAGGCAATCGGCGATTCTCAACAACGCGGAAGTGTGTTTGTTGCTGACGTTCCGCCGCGGAGAATCGGTGGCAAAGTTGCTGCGGCCGCGGGTGCGCTCGCTGCAGGAAGTTGCCGATGCGGAGAAGGTGATCGAAGCGGCCGACAAAGCCCCTCCACCGGCTCCCGGCGCGCGTTCGCCGCACATTAGCGGCGCCCGTGTGCGCAAAGGCAGCGACCTGGCGATGCTGCAATATACGTCGGGCTCGACCGGGGATCCCAAGGGCGTGATGCTGACGCACGCGAATATGTTGGCCAACATCCGATCGATTGGCCAAGCGGTGCAGATGAGCGCTTCCGACATGGCCGTGAGCTGGCTTCCGCTGTATCACGACATGGGCTTGATCGGCGCGTGGCTCACACCACTGCATTTCGGAGTTCCTGTCGCGGTGATGTCGCCGCTGGCTTTCTTGAGGCGCCCTGAAAAATGGCTGCAGGCGTTTCACAAACATCGCGGAACCATCACGGCCGCACCAAACTTTGCTTACGAGCTTTGCGTGAGGAAAATTGCAGACAAAGACATCCAAGGTGTGGATCTCAGCACGTGGCGCGCGGCGCTGAATGGCGCGGAGCCGGTGAATCCGGAAACGCTGGAGCGCTTTGGGGAGCGGTTTGCGAAATACGGGTTCCGGCGCGAAGCGCAACTGCCGGTTTATGGATTGGCGGAAGCGACCTTGGGAGTTACGGTGCCGCCGCTGAATCGCGGGCCGCGGATTGATCGCGTGGAGCGCGAGAGGTTCACCGCGGAAGGGCGCGCGGTGCCCGCCGCACCCAACGACGAAACGGCCATCTCGTTTGTCTCTTCAGGCAAGCCCGTGCCCGGCCACCAAGTGCGGATCGTGGACGGGAATGGCCAGGAAGTAGCGGATCGCACGGAAGGATTCTTGTGGTTCCGCGGCCCCTCCGCGACGAGTGGGTATTATCGCAATCCGAAAGCAACAGAAGCGCTGCTGCCGCAGGGTGCCACGGCAAGCGATGGAGGATTTCCGTGGGTGAACTCAGGCGACCGCGCCTACCGCGCTGAAGGAGAGATTTACGTCACCGGTCGCGTGAAGGACATCATTATCAAAGGCGGCCGCAATTTGTATCCGCACGAAGTCGAGGAACTCACGACGAGGGCCGAAGGGATTCGCAAGGGATGCGTTGTCGCATTTGGATTGAGCGATGAAGGAAGCGGCACGGAAAAGCTGGTGGTGGTGGCGGAAACGCGGGAACGTGACGCAGCGCGCCGTACGGCGATCGCTCAAAAGGTTACGGAATTGGTGACCCAGGGACTGGGGCTGCCGCCGGACCGCGTGGAATTGATTCCGCCGGGAAGCATTCCGAAAACGTCCAGCGGCAAGTTGCGCCGCGAAGAGACCAAGCAGCTTTATGTCGCGGGCACGCTTTCCCTAGGCCGGCCTCCGGCGTGGGTGCAGATTGTGCGGCTGGGCACGACGAGCGGGGTGCGCAACTTCAGCCGGGAGATTCTCGCGGGGATGAAGCGCGGCCTGGAGATGTTGTACGGCGTGTACTTCTTCGTTGTGTTTGCTCTCTGGATTGTGCCGACCTGGTCGATCCTTCATCTCATCAAGGATCATCGCGCCGCGGGGCGCTACACTTCTTCGGCTTTGAAGATTTTCTTCGCGCTGATCGGATGCAGAGTGCGCGTCATCGGCAAGGAGTACGTGGATCTCCCGGGCGCAAAAATCTTCGCGTCCAACCACACCAGCTATTTTGACGTGCTGGCGCTGATGATGGGGCTGGGCGTGCCTTACCGCTTCGTGTCGAAGATGGAAGTTCACGGAATGCCGTTCATTGGCGCGTTTCTGGACCGTATGGGGCATCTGAAATTTGAGCGCACGGATCCCGAGGCGCGGCTGCGGCAGGTTCGCGAAGTGGAAGAATTCCTGCGCAACGGTGAGTCCGTTTTCATCTTTCCAGAAGGTACGTTCACCGGAGAGGATGGCGTGCGGCCGTTCCAGCTTGGCGCTTTCAAGGCGGCGGTGGCCGCCGGTGTGCCTATCCTGCCGATTTCGCTGGCGGGCGCGCGAAAAGTTTTGCGCGACGGCACGTACTTGCCGCGGCCCAGCAGTATAACGATTACCGTCCATCCGCCGATTTATCCGAGCTCGCCACGCAGGGACGGAAGCACCGCGGAATCTTCGGAGTGGCAGGAATTGATTCGTTTGCGCGACGCCACGCGCGAAGCGATTGCGCGCGACTCCGGCGAGCCGGTCCTTTAGATTCTTGTAGAAGCTCCTTGCTGCAAATCCAGAAAATGGGAAATCCCTTGTTTTAAGGCGGTCACGGAAGTTCACAATAAAATCTTCAAAAAACTTACAACGCAGGCCCTTGCGCACGCATCTTTATGAACAAACAAAATCGAGGGATGCGGGGCGTTGCCTCCCTGCCTGAGGCAGCCCGCGAAAGGCGCGGCCGCGCTTGATCGTGTGAGCCTGCGCAAAAAGTAAAATCCAAATGGAGGATTTATGAAGTCGAAGCTATGGGTGTCCTTAGTTGCTGTACTTTTGTTCTCTGCGGTCTCGGCTTACGCGCAGGAAAGTGCGCCAAAGCTGGATGTTTTCGCGGGGTATTCGTATGTGCAGGCCAATCCCGGCGTGACCGGGGTTGACAGTTTCCACCTGCATGGGGGAAGCGCGTCGGCGGCGTACAACATCACGAATTGGCTCGGCGGCGTTGCCGACTTCGGGGGCTACACCAACGGAAACATCCTGAACTCGGGCGCGAGCGGCACGTTCTCGACGTACCTCTTCGGGCCGCGGGTTTCCTACCGTCACTACCACAGGATCACGCCGTTCGGACAGGTGCTCTTCGGCGTGGCGCACGCGAATGCTGCGGCCTTCGGCACAACCGGGACGCAAAACGCGTTTGCCATGACCGCGGGCGGCGGAGTGGATTACAAGCTGTACGATCACTTCGCGATTCGCCCGTTTCAAGCGGAGTACTTGATGACACGGTTTGGTGTGGGCAGCACAGCGGCAACGCAAACGCAGAATAACGTGCGCATCTCGACCGGATTCGTTTTCCGGTTCTAGCGGAAGGCGGACGTCACAGAATCGGTTGCCGGGTGTTAAGGCAGAGGGGCCGCGAAGTCAGGCAGAAGCGGCCCCTGCACCTTTTTGTTTGCGCTTTTCTTTTTGCTCCACGATCAATGCTGCATGGTGTAAATCACGGTGATGTGGGTGTCGATTTGCACGGGCTGGCCATTGAGAATCGTCGGCCGGTAGCGCCATTGGCTTACGGCGTC
>QHYM01000174.1 GCA_003223295.1 Acidobacteriota bacterium
CATTGTACGAGCCCGGTGCTTTGGAGAAATTCGTCACCACGCCAGTGCGCAAGTCGATGCCCATGACCGAGGCTTGACCGCGCGGCTCATAACAGGTGAACGTCATTTTGTCATCGTTGTCGTAGAAATCCTGCGCCTCAAGAGTGCAGCTACGGTCCTTGCTTTCATACACGATCTTTTTGTTGATCAGCGCGGATGGTTCATGCGACAGATCGAGTTCTGCGACGACCAGACGCGAGGATTCGGATGCCAAATCGGGGTTCTGCTGGGAAGTCTCCGAGTAGGAAATTTTAAGAGACTTCTTCGAAATGGCGGCGCCTTCGCTCATTCTTTGGCCAAGCTTAATGGGTCGCGATCCGCGCTCCTTGCTGAGAAACCACAGTTCGTTGTCGCGGGTGCGGCTTACGCGGATGTTCTCGAAATGATCGGGACCGATCAAGATATAGTCGCCGGTCACCAGGTGCATCACCCGCAGAAACACGGCGGCAGGCACATTGCAGGTCAGGCAGCGAATTTCGCGGGTGTTTAAATCGATGACCATGGCATCACCGAAGCTTTTCGCCATGAAAGCGACGCGCAGGTTATCAGGTGAAATGTCAGCACGTTCGCCGAAATGAGTGAGGACTTCAAAGTTGGGAAGCAGATGATCAAGTGGATTTCCCTGCTTCCGTTCGGCCGGTAGGGCTAAGAACAGTGCAGCGAAAAGACTCAGTGGTACGCGCATGCCAACATCCTATCAAAATCGGGCAGCGGGTGGCCGGGCCTTAATTCCTAAAAACGCCTTTCGGTGGCCCATCCTTGCGGGTTTGAAGCTGTGAAGAAACCAGCTTGAGTGAGTGGCGAGAGATGTGGGGCATGTTTTTTTGTGTTGGCGGTCCGAGGTTTTTGCGACCTTCTATTGTTTCCTTTAGCCTAGTGCAGGGCTCGTTTTTAGCTTGCCGAGTCGAATCCAATGCTGCAGGTTGTGGGTGAGGCAAGCCCACAGCAACTCGGCGCCGGCGAGCTGACTTCGAGCGCATATTTTTCGGGCACTTCAATCATCATTCTTGCCACTCCTTCTCGTCGTAGTCGGCGTGACTCAGAATGCGCTGGATGTAAACCATTGTCCACCCATATTTGATGGTGGCAATCAGCCTGTATCTGTTGTGGCTTATATCGAACACCACAAAGGGCCCGACAACATCCGATTTTCTCCAACTGTTCCGGACCTCAGCAAAGTTTCTCCGAATAGGTTGCCGATTTGCACATCGTTCAAATCCACCGGTGCTACGGATTCGCTCGCGACGCGCACGGCTTCACGGACAGTGCTAAGCACCAGCTTGGCATGAACTTCCTCGAACGGCGTTACTTTGGCGGTGAATACCGAAGTGTGTCAAGCACTCATAATGCGGATTCGAATTGGTGAAATCGGCGTTCGAGTTCCCATTGTTGGGAGGCTTTCTCGCTGGACTTCAGAAAAGAGCTGCAGGCCGAAGAAGGCTTGTCGCTTCCGAGAGAATCTTTCGAGCAGGCGGAAGCCGCGGCCGTGAAAACATCTGGTGCGCGCCACAGACTTTCGCCAGGCAAGAAACTGTGTTCCAAACTCGTTCGCACTATTTGCTTGAGGTCGCGGTAACTCAGATTGTACGTTTGCACGGCGCGCCCGTATTCGTGGGTCAGGTCAATGCGTGAGACGCCTTCATCGTCTGTGGCTAAGGCAATGGGAACGCCGAATTGGCGATACAGGGGAAACGGATGTTGCTTGCCGCTGACGCCAAGAATTACATCATTGCTGGTTAGGCTGATTTCGACCATCACGTGATTGCGAGCCATTTCCTTGAGCAGTTCGTGGGGGCGGTTTTCGTACATGATGTCCACACCGTGTCCGATGCGCTCGGCCTTGGCTTCCTCGACGGCGAGGCGAATGTGGCAGCAGAGCCCTTCGTAAGGCACGAGATCCCGCGTCAACTCGCCTGCGTGCAACGTCAAATGGATCTTTGCGTAGAGGTTACGCAAGAAAGCGATCATGCGCATGTGCAGCGCGTAATCGGACATCGAGATGTAGCCGTCTTCCGGCATGACAAAATTAATGCCCACAAAGCGTGGATCTGCTACCGCGGTTTCAAAGCAAAGTAGCGTTTGAGCAAACACCTGTTGCTTGGGGAAGCCCCGCAGCACCTGGCAGAGGTAGCGAATCTCGACGCGGCAAGCGGAAGCGGCGTCCGGCTGTCCGCAGCGTTCGCGTTTACGGCGAAGGGTTTCTGCTTCGTCCATTGCAGCTTTTGCAGTTGCGACTTCGTCGCGCAGGCCGTGCGCGAAGAGCGCGTCGCGAAACTGGCCAAGGTCCTCGCGCCAGCCGATTTCTGCGGCAATGGCCGCTGCATGGCCGAATTCCGGTGTATGCATCAGCTCGAGATACTGTTCATTCTGACCGTCGGCGCGCGTGGCGATTTCGTCGAGCCACTCGCCGAGGTGGCGATGATCCGTGCCGCCAAACTTGGCGAAGGTATCGAAAAAGTGGTCGTGGCCGGTCACGCCGGGGGAAGGTACGAAACCGCGCATGGAGAATGCGTCGATCAGCGCGTCGAAGAGGTGCTGGTCCTTGTAGGCGTCCGCAGCGGCAACTTTGCCGTTTCCGCAGCCCGCATCGCCCGGCTTGACGAACGAAAGTGAAGCAAGATTAACGCAGAGATGGTCTTCCGCAGCCGCGCGAATCCAGGATTCCGCATAGATGGCGCCACTCAGGTGATTGTGCAAGTCCGCGCCTTTCGGCATTTTCTTGAGCAAGTTGAGCAGTTGGAGCGGATTTGCGCGCGCAGCGTCCAGGTTAAGCGTGCCGCGTCTTTCTCCTTCGGTTTGACCGGCAGCGGAGTGTTGCGCTTTGACTTGCGCCCCAACCCAAGGCGAGAAAAGCAGCAGAAAACCGGGGAGGGAGCCTATTCTCCTGAAAAAGACACCGGACGAAATGTTCTTTCCACAATTAATCGTTCCGAGTTCCTTCATTTGTTTTCCTCTTGCGTGGCATACGCGCGCCAGAATTCTAATTGGTAACGGGCCCCGCTGATGTAAACTCTCGCTCGCGCCGCACAGCATATCAGGAGAAGGAGAGAGATTCCCGCTTGCTTCAGCGCGCTTTCCACTTGGAAGAAAATCAAACCACCGTGCGCCGCGAACTGCTCGCGGGCCTGACGACTTTCATGACCATGGCCTACGTCGTGGTGGTGAATCCGCAGATTCTTTCGGAAGGCGGCATGCCGGTGGATGGCGTGCTCTTCGCGACGTGCATTTCCTCCGCAGTCGCCACATTAATCATGGGACTATGGGCGAATTATCCCATCGCCCTGGCTCCGGGAATGTCGCTGAATGCGTACTTTACTTATTCCATCGTCCTTGGCCGAGGCGTGCCGTGGAAGACGGCGCTCGGCGTCGTGTTTTTCTCCGGAGTGCTTTTCCTGCTGCTCACGCTGAGCAATATCCGGGAACAGGTCGTCAACGCGATCCCCGATTGCCTCAAGCATGGAACGGCTGCGGGTATCGGCCTGTTCATTGCGTTTATCGGCCTGCGCAACGCGAAGATTATCGTTGCTAATCCGGCTACCTTTGTTGGCTTTGGAAGAATCTCCAATCCAGAAGTTTTGCTGGCTGCCGCCGGCCTCATACTCATTGCCATTCTCATGGCCCGACGCTTTGCCAGCGCCATTCTTTTGGGGATTGCCGTGATTACTCTCGCAGGCATTCCGCTTGGCCTCAGTCATTGGCCGATTCACTTTTTTTCGTGGCCGCATCCTTCCGGGACTCTTCTGCAGCTGGACCTGCGTTCGGCGGCCAAGATTGGGTTGGGCGATCTTATTTTTGTGTTTTTCTTTGTGGATCTTTTTGACAATGTGGGAACGCTCGTTGGTGTTTGTGAAGGAGGCGGATTTCTGCAAGGTGGAAAACTTCCGCGTGCAAGCCGCGCGCTGGTGGCGGACGCCATCGGAACGATGTTTGGCGCGCTCACGGGGACTTCTACAGTCACAAGCTACATCGAGAGCGCTTCTGGAGTAGCGGCAGGTGCGCGCACGGGGCTTGGTAATGTCGTGATCGCTGCTCTGTTTTTGTTAGCTATGTTTTGCGCGCCGTTGGTGGCGGCGATTCCAGCCTACGCGACGGCTCCAGCGCTTGTCCTGGTGGGAGTTTTGATGTGCGGCGCCGTTGCGCGCGTCCGATGGGAAGATTTCACCGAGGCTTTCCCCGCATTTCTCGCCCTTGTGGCGACCCCGCTCACGTTTAGCATCGCAACGGGACTTAGCCTTGGTGTTTTGTCTTTCACCTTCGTGAAGCTTGGCAGCGGCAAGTACCGTGAAGTAAGCCCGCTGATCTGGGTCCTCTCCGTCCTGTTCGTGCTTCGCTACGCATTCCTTGGCTCGGAATAGAGAACTCATGGGATGGTATTGGTCTATGGCTTGACCAAAGGAATCTGAGATGACAATTGCAGTTCGACCATGAGGCCGAGACGCCGGTCAATTTGGTAGAACATGGCGGTCTTTTTTGGGGAGATCACCTTCTCGAATTCGGGCATCCAATTCAAGCGAAGTTGAGCCATCTGTTCCTCGGTTGCAGTCCAGCGCTTGATAAAACTGTTGGCTTGCTCGCCGGTCATCGCGTTGTAGTTTTGCGCGTACTCCTTAATCAGGACGTAGCGGATGTCATAGATCTTGGAGTGTTCGACGACGTATCGGTCATACACCGGCCAGAACTTGACGGCCTCGGCCTCGGTTAGTGGCAGATTAGCGGCGACTATCTTTTTCCTTTCCGAGCGGATGTCCTGGCGCATGAGTTGGACGGTGTCGTCGGCCACTTGATCGGCGGACACCTTGCGCTCGGGCGCAGCCTGTTGTGCGTAAGCAATGCTGGTGGAAATTGCCAAAACGAACGACAAGGACAGAACTGCGGAGATATTCTTCCTCAAGGTGAGTTCTCCTCGCTTAGATGGACTTGAATCAGACTAGTGGGATTGCGCGTGAGATCGAACTGGCAAAACTTACAGTGCTAATCGGCAAGCTCCTTCTACATCGAACTGTGGCATTCACAGTAACAGAACCTACTCGATTGCATGACGATGTCGGCCCCACCCCGTTCGGTCAGTGGTCAGTCGCCTAACCGGGTGCGCCGTCAAAAGGTGGTGGTCCACAGCGGGAGTTAAACCCGCCCGGGAACTGGTTCGCTCCACCCGGTAGCAATCAGAGCAGCGGTGGAGGCAACGAGACTGCTGAAGCCTCTGGTGCAGAGTCGCTAGGCGACTTGGCGAGCGTGTAGGCCGTAACGTGAGTGGTGGGTCTTGAAGTCTGTGTCAACTAGCCGGTGAAAGTCCGGTCGCGGTAATCACCAGAGAGTTGCGTAGCAAGCTCCTCATGCCCCGGGCGACTGGAGGTGTGAAAGCGGAGCACGCCTCTGAGGAAGAGGTGCACCGACAGACGAAAGGGTCGGCAACCGATAGGCCAAGCCTAAACCACCGCGTCACACCTCGACTCCCCCCATTGAGGATCAGGCCGATTTCACGGTAACCGCGTTATCAAGCACTTCGCCGTTAGCGAAAACCGCCTGTCGTCCTAACTCGGAACAAATAGAGGTAAAGTCTTTTCAGTCTCTGTGCTTTGCGAGTTTGCTGTCAAGCACTGCAACCAAGGACTTACCTTCAATCGTTGGGTGGACACCGGTTTCGCGCACGATATTGGTTGCGGTCAGTGTCTTGCCGTACAGGCGGTGGTTCGCGTCATTGTCTGGTTCCACTGTTGCGCCTCCCAGGGATACGCCAGCGAACAGTCCCTCGGCCTTCCCGTAGGTCAGAATCTCGGCGTCAGACGCACTAGCCGCTGTGGCGCCGGGGCCCGCCGCTGCCGTCGCATCCGTGCCCATCTTGGTCTTTCCGCTCAGAATCTGATTTACAACTTTCGGAGTCATGAGCAGCAGGACGAAATCAGTGGACGAGCCGCCTACCTGGAAGCCAACGCTCATACCGCCGACTGAATACATCGCAGGGGTGGACCACTTGCCGTCGAAGTTTTGGCCACTGCGGCAGAGCAAAGGACCGCGGCCACCGCTGCCCCCGATACCGAAACCGAACTTCTTTATCTTAGGTAGAATGAGCACGCAATTAGCCTTTGACAACGAGGTCAGCGAGATGTTGTTGCTGTTGAGGAAACCCTGCAACACTAAGTTTGCTTGCCGAAGTGTGCCTTCGTCTTTCTCCTTGTCCCCAGCAAACACAGGCAGAATCATCAGCAGCATTATGGAAGCGAGGAAGCAAGACAAAGCCTTCCTGTTAATCCCCTCACTCGTTTTTTCAGACGCAGTTCGTAGCATGGGCCCCTTCCTTTCCTATTTGAGGTGGTGCCAGGCCGAATCTTGACCGAGCCCCCACAGCCTTCTTAGGAAGAACTATGCAACGTTTGGCAGGTTGGGAACTGTCAATCTTTACAGAGGCGGACCATCAACGTGATTCCGGCCAGTTCCCACCTGTTTTTGCACTGGCAACTCGGAAGTAATCCCTCCTACAATCCAATTCCACTTGCCTGTAATTCGACCCGTCATCGAGGCCGGCCGCCGACGCTGGACGCCGCAGCCCTATCGGCGGTGGCTGGTTAAAGTTGAAGCAAAGAATCGCGGTTAAGGATGCGCCACCCGCCGGCGTGGGGGACTGCAAGGTTTCTGCGTCGATCATCTTCCGGTCTTCGGCAAGCATTTGTTGCCAGCTTGCTCGGCGAGTTTTGCTATCTGATCGTCAATCCTCTTGATTTCCAAGGACATGCGTATGTCGTCCGGATGCTTCGTGAAGAGACTGAACAGCAGATTTCTTTTCGCCTTCAATTCCTCGCGTTCATTCCTCCAATCCACGGGGGTTGGTGGCATGGTTTACATCCCTCGACCAGTCGGCTCTGGTGCCAGGAGGCTATAAGTTAGGGCAGCTCCCAGCTCTCATAAACTGTCAATTATTACAGCGGGCCGAAAGGCCAGGACTGAGTGTGGTACGCGTGATGGTTTTGCAGTCGGGGTCGTCCCTGCGCACACAGTTTCATCGTCAACTGCACCTAGTTGTAATCTCCATGTGACGCTGGACACGCCGGCGGGTGACGCTTGGCACTGCAATCGTAAGCAAGTCAGTGTGAAAGTGCTTCGGGGGACGGAATGAACTTTCGATCCTGGAGCTCTATAGAGAAAACGGAGCGGATCAGCGGCATCGCCCCCCAAGCAAAATGAGAGGAAGGCTTATATGTTGGCACGTGAAGTCGTGTTGCAACTGAAGCCGAACGTGGTCAACGAACTTCCGGTAACGTTTGAAAAGGAAATCCTGCCCCTGCAATGCCGGGCCGCACGATCGAGCGAGTGAACGTACCGGTGCGGTTAGAGAAGCGGCTTGCTGCTCTGCTCCAGGGTTTAGCAAAACACAAACGCATGAGCACAGACAGTTGCCTTGAGGAGATGCTACTGCATACAAATGAAGGTGTCGGGCCGCACACGCAAACGACCCTCCACTACATTCAAGAACTCAAAAAGAAGCACGGCATTGATTACGAGTGCCATGCAAGCTACCGGTAAGCGCGTTCATCAGGCCCTTGAAGCATCAACCTGTCAAATCTTACAGTGTTGCGAGGTTGTAGAGAATCCAAAATAAGTAAGAACAAGGTTTTCCTCTGCCCGTTTTCGATTACGCGATATCCCCACAGCCCGGTTCGGGCGTGCGTCGGCAAGAGGGAAGGACACATGATTCGTTCTGCCGATGCCCAGAACATCGAACTGTTGCGTGGCTTGAGACCACAGGACGTAGATTTAATCTTGAAGATGGCACGGCAGCGCCGGTACTCCGCTAAAACCGTGATGACGCACCAGGGTGAACGGATATATGACATTAGGGCGTTGTTGCAAGGGCGAGCGCGATATTTCTACGACACACCAACGGGCAAAAAACTAATCCTCAATTGGATAACGCCGGGCCAAACGTTCGCAGGACTCGCAGCGCTGTCTGCGGCACCTCATACCTATCCCGCCAGCACGGAAACGGTGCGGGATAGCATTGTACTTTCTTGGGATGGCCCAACCATGCGCTCCCTAGCGCATCAGTTCCCCCTAATACTGGAAAATGCAGTGGTCGTTGCAACAGATCGTCATATCGCTTGGCATCTCGCTGCCCATGTGGCCCTGTGCTCAGAGACGGCGCGGGAGAGGGTGGCCCATGTCCTTTTGGTGTTAGCGCCCCTCATCGGCCAAAAGGGCCCTGACGGCATTGAACTCGATGTGACCAACCAAGAGCTGGCGGACTCAACGAATATCAGTCCTTACACCACAAGTCGCCTAATCAACGAATGGCAGAGAACGGGGGCGCTTCGTAAACGCCGCGGGAAGATTTTTTTGGGTTCTCCTGAGAGATTTTCTCTGCGCGTCGCATAACGCATCTGGATGCCTCCCACTTCCGCGAAGATGCGGAGCGTGCCATTTAGCTTTTGCGGCTCCGCCTCAAGCTGAGCTGAAGCACTTCGTATTTGCCTCCGCGGAACCGGGCGCTGGCTCGACCATTCCTCTTCAAAACCGGTTGCCCAGCTAAGCGACCGCAGCACAGTAAAATTCACAAAATCTCAGCCAGTGAGACTCCGAGCAACGAATCTTTTGACAACCGATACCAGCCGACTACAATACCTCCACTCTCCGGAGGGTCTGTGGTCCACCATAAAGGAACCTCCGCGAAAATGTTGTCCGACCGGAGAGGGGTTCGCATATGTCTGGGCGGGCTGACAGCTTTGCATAGGGTCCAGGGCTAAATCAAGAACGGAGGACGGTATGAAGCGGCCATTGCTGGTCTTCGGGACTCTGCTTTTTGGGGCGAGCACGGCATGCGGACAAAGCGCGCCGTCATCGGATCAAACCGAGCAGGTGAGGATGCTGCTCGAACGGATTGAGAAACTCGAAAGGCGCGTCACCGAACTAGAAAGCAAGCAGGCCGCGACACCTCCTCCGCTTTCCGCAGCAACTACGGCTCCCGTGCAGCCGCCCTCGACGCAAGAATCGACAGCACCCCCTGTGCAAGCGCACCAGCACGACGTTCAAGAACGCCAAGCGGCGGTCCAGCAAATGGAAACGCACTTTCCTTCGCTGCAAGTCCGCGGATTTGGCGACGTGGACTTTTCCGCGACGGACCAAAAAGGGACAACCAGCGGCTTCAATCTCGGCCAACTGGATTTACATCTGGCGTCGGCACTGTCCAGAAAAGTCAGTTATTTCGGAGAACTGACCTTCAACGCGCAACCAACGGGATACACAGTGGAAGTGGAACGCTCGATCGTCCGTTACGACTACAATGACTATTTCAAGTTGTCGTTTGGCCGCTATCACACACCGATCGGATATTGGAACACGGCGTTCCATCATGGCGCCTGGTTGCAGACAACCATCGGTCGACCCGAGATGGTGAGAATCGGGGGCACTTTCATCCCCGTGCATTTCGTGGGATTTTTGGTGGAGGGCAACATTCCGTCGGGTGGCGCGGGCTTGAGCTACAACTTTGGAGTTGGAAATGGACGAGGCACGACCATCAGCCGTCCGGGCGACGCAGGGGACGACAACGACAATCGGGCGTGGGTCGCCAATATTTACTCGCGCCCGAAGCGGCTCTACGGGTTACAACTTGGTGCATCCCTATACCGCGACAAAATAACAACGGCCGGGGGCGATTTTCGAGAGTGGATCACGGCAGCGCACGTGGTCTGGACTCGGGAAACGCCGGAATTTCTCGCGGAGTTTGCCAACGTGAACCATCGCGCCGTTCTAACGGGCCTGACCACGAACAGCCAGGCATTCTATGTTCAAGCGGGCTACCGGCTGCCCTGGTTTGAAAGAACGGTGAAACCCTACTACCGGTTCGAATATACTCACACGCCGCTGAGCGAGCCCGTCTTTACGAATCAAGACCTGGTAGAGTCGATCGTTGGGTTGCGCTACGATATTTCGGGCTACGCGGCGTTCAAAACGGAATATCGAAACGCGAAGCGTCAAGCCGCGGATCCGCGCGTCAATGGATTATTTATCCAAACAGATTTCACGTTCTGAGCGAGCAACACGATGAACGCTACGACCAAACGCTTGCTCGCTACTCTGTTAGTTTTTTCGTGTCTCACGGCGCTTCCGCTGCATCGCTCCGCTGCAGAGGCGACGCCTGAGGGAGACATCGCCGTTGTCGTCCACTCCGAAACTCCGGTAAGCGAGCTTTCCCTTGCCGACGTCCGCAAAGTGTTTCTAGGAGAGAGGCAGTATTGGAACGCAAAGCTGCCGGTCACTTTGCTCATTCGCGCACCGGTAACGCGAGAGCGAGATGTGGCGCTCCGGGTGATCTATCAGATGAGTGAAGCGCAGTTCAAACAATACTGGGTGGCGAAGATTTTTCGGGCCGAGGCAGTGTTTCCGCCCAAGATTGTCTACTCCAACGACATGCAAAACGAACTTGTGATGGCGATGCCAGGCGCCATTGCTTTTGTGGACGCCCGAAACGTGCGGCCGGGAGTCAGGGTCCTACGTGTGGAAGGTCATCTGCCGGGAGATCGAGAGTATCCCTTGCGTTGATGGCATAACGAATCGAGACGAAAACCGCTATTCCGATAATTTCATGCGCTTGAGGATGCTTCGGAAGCGAGGCTCGGAGCGTAGGGGATCTAGCATGGGCTCGACGGCAATGGATACCAACCCACTGTCGTGATCTTCATACGCTTTTTCGAGCCACTGCAGAGCTTTATTTCTTTCATTCATGCGCATGTAGCCCTCAGCGATGCTGTACGAAGATACGTAGCGGTGCTTGGAAATCTCCGTCAAGCCATCAAGCCAACTCCTTAGGACGCCCTTGTAGCCGCTTTTGGCGAAGTCCTCGCCGATGGAAGCGGCGAGTTCCGGGCTGCCGGAGAGAGAAAGCACCCTTTCCCGTTCCGCCACAGCTTCTTCTACATTTCCGGCCTGGGCATAAACTTCCTCGAGGAGCCTGTGGGCCGGCCAAAACTTTGCATCAATGTCCAAAACCTTTCGCAACTGCTCGATGGCTTGGTCGCTGTGCCCGGCGAGATAAAACTGCCAGCCCAAGCTGGTATTGGTGATAAGAGAGAGCGGGTCCAACTGCTGCGCTTTTCGAGTCTCGCGAAGACCTTCCTCGAAGCGCCCCATGTTGGCGAGATAATCTCCATACCAGTGATGCGCCGTGGCGGAGTTGGGATTCAACTCAATGGCGCGACGGAGTTCCCTATCCGCGCCGGCCCAGTCCCACTCGAAATGCTCTTTCACCAGAGCGAGAGATGTGTGCGCCTCTGCGAGAGAGTCATCGATTTCCAGAGCTTGCATGGCGGCAGCCTTGGCCTTCGGCCAAGCCTCAGAGGGCGGAAGGTATCCCGCATCCCCCAGAAGGCTATACGTATCCGCCAGGCCCGCATAGGACAGGGCATAACGAGGATCTTTTTGGACGGCCTGAGTAAAATAGTCAGCTGCCTTCTTGAAGTCCGCTTCCGTCCATTTGTTCCAGTAAAAGAGTCCCTGCAAATAGAGCTGGTAAGCCTCGACATTTTCCGTAGGCCGCTTGGAAAGCAGTCTCTTCTCCTCGCCAGCAAGTTTCGGACGCAACCTGCTGTAGATGTCAGCGGCAATTTCCTGCTGCACGGTAACCAGGTTGGAGAGCTTGCGGTTGTACTGCTCGCCCCAGATCTGACTGCTATCGCGTACGTCTTCAAGACTGACGCTGATGAGAAGCTGGTCACCGGATTGAATAAGCCTGCCAGTGAGGATAGCGCGAACGCCGAGATCGTGGCCCACGCGTTGCACGTCGGCGTCCCGGCCCTTGTAGCGGAAAACAGTATTGCGAGACATCACGGAGAGATTGGGCAATTGCGTGAGACTATTGATCAAGTTTTCAGTGATGCCGTCGGTCAGATACTCGGTCTTGGGATCATTGCCGACGTTGATGAATGGCAGAACGGCGATCGAATCAATGTGCGCCCGTCGCATGGCGGGGAAGATTTGGTCGCGTACGCCTCCTACGTTGAACCCCAATAGAAGGGCCGCCAAGGCCAGGACCCCCGCTGAAACAAAATAAAGCCAACGGCGCTTGGATACGGCTGGTACCGCCTGCTCGGAAGAGATTTGCAACGTGCGGGCCGAATCCGTATCGCGCTTCAGGCGCTGCAGATCAGCACTCATATCCGATGCGGTGCGATAGCGCAGGGCGCGATTCTTTTCGAGAGCCTTGTCGATAATTTGCTCGAGTTGAGGAGAAATCTCAGGATTCCAACGAGATGGGCGCACCGGCGTGCGATTGAGGATAGCTTCGAAAATCACGCCGGAAGTGTTTCCCGAAAAGGTCTGCTTCCCGGTGGACATTTCGTAAAGAACGAGTCCCATCGAAAACAAGTCCGTACGCTCGTCGAGTTCTTCGCCGCGAACCTGCTCCGGCGACATGTACGAAACAGTCCCCATGGCCACGCCCGTGCTGGTCAGATGAGCGTCTTCCGTGGTGTTATTGAAGCCTGTCGAAGCATGACTTAGAGAGGCGACACCCTTGCGTTCCGGCAGAAGCTTCGCGAGGCCAAAATCGAGAAGTTTCACTTGGCCGCGATTGGTGAGAAAGATGTTCGCGGGCTTGATGTCTCGATGGATTATCGCCTTGGCATGAGCGGCTTCGAGAGCATCCGCCATCTGATAGCCATATTCATGGACATCGTCGATTCCGAGAGGCTTGCCGGAGATGCGGTGCTTGAGGGTTTGGCCTTCGAGAAACTCCATCACGATGAAATTTTGGCCATCATACTCATCTACGTCATAGATCGTGCAGATGTGGGGATGGTTGAGAGAAGAGGCGGCGCGCGCCTCGCGTTGAAAGCGCTCAACGGCAGGACGGTCTTTGGAAAGCTGTTCGGAAAGAAATTTTAGGCAAACGTGACGGCCCAGTCGAAGATCCTCCGCGCGGAACACAATTCCCATGCCCCCGCCGCCAAGCTTTTCGAGGACGCGGTAATGGGAAATGGTGCGACCGATCATGGGAAGGAAGCCGCCACTGGATCGATTCATATTATTGTGCCGTCAGCTCTTCAATCAAGGTCTATCTAGCCGACCGCGCGCTTTGACATTGAAGAATGATAGTTTCGGAGACGATTTTTCGGGCTTGAGGGAGGACTATCGACGGGCCGTGTTGTAGCCAAACGTGCTCAATGAAAACGAAGGTCGTCTGACGTCTGCACATTGCGTATCCAGTTGTCCAAAACTGACCAGGAGTTGACGCCCAATTGTCCTGCACCAACCGTATGGGCTATGCTTCTCCCTAAGAAACGCTCATAAGAGGATCTATGCCAGGATTCGAGTGCGCCTGGACGACGGCGTCTATGTCGCCAATGGAGAGCCAGTCTCGCATGGCCTTTGCCCACTTCTGCAAGCCGTCGCCGCGCAAAGCCTGTCGCGGCCTCTTAGTATGGTCAAGCCTGCTGGCATCTCTATTCCTAGCTGCCACGACGATTTCCATAGGATTTGCGGATACGCCCATAGACCGGATGTTGTTACCGATCGAAGTGCTGAGTGCGGACGGCACGACGGTCAGCAGGACTGTCGTCCTGCAGTCTGGGGACGCTGAGTCCGTGCGATCTCTCTGGCTCCGGATACACGGAGTGCGATATGCGAATCAAGCCAGCGTCCAAGTCAACATGAGCGCGTGGATTCCGCTCAACAATGACACGGTCACGATCGCCGAGCCCGGTCGGAGCTTCGGCGGCATTGGCGGAGGTTTCGCCACGCTCGCGATCACTCTCCCGCTGCCCAACGGCACGATGGTCAGCGGCGCCAACACCATCAGATTCCGGTTCAATCAGACCGACGGAGTCACGAGCACATATCGCGTCCTTGCATGGAACTTCCTGACCGTCGATGGAAGCAAGACCATCCCAGCAGAGAATTTTGCGGAGGATGCCCCTGAAACCTGGACACCTCCCTTTTCCGACGCGGCTTCTATCCGGGCTGGGCAGGAGCACTGGCATGGCGCCTCACTGGCGACAAACAGCCTCCCAAACAGTCAGAGAATGCAGGCGCACTGCGCGGATTGTCATGCTCAGGATGGGCGCGACCTGAAGTATTTCAATTTTTCCAACGCCAGCATTATCGACCGCTCACGCTTCCATGGCCTTTCCGCCCTGCAAGGGCAACAGATCGCGAGCTACATTCGCAGCTTGGCACTTCCCAATCCTGGCCGCCCATGGAACCCACCTTACCAACCTGGACCCGGACTAGACGAACAACCAGTCTCGCACTGGGCCGCAGGTGCCGGACTTGAGTGGGTCCTCGACCAGGATACTGACGCCTTGCCGTACATATTTGGCCAGCACCAGACCAGCCTAAGCGGGACAACATCAAATCCAAGAGGAGATTCTGCAAGCCTGCGTGAACTTGCGGGCCACATTACCTCGGACACCTTTCGCCCCGACGGGAACCTCAATCCTCGCGAGATTCCCATCGCCTTGCAACTCCCGGATTGGAGCCAGTGGCTGCCACGCGTACATCCCAAGGATGCATGGGGATCAGCCTTCACACAGAGCGAATTCGCAGCATTGTACGGTGGAGACGCGACGCCAGGGAACAAGGGAAGAATTGGCGCGAACCTCCCGTTGCGCACACTTCTGGCAGCAGCTCAGCGTGAGAATTACACGGTTCGCGCCATTGTTCCCGCCTTCGCTCAGTGGTCTCAAGCCCGACGCTCCTTCCTCAAACGTTTTTCGGGAGGAAAAACGGAATGGTCGCCGGCGTTGACGGATAAGGTTTACTCGACCCAGTTATGGCAGCTCGTGAAGACCTGGGAGATGATGCAGGAGTTTGGGCTCGAAGAACGGGGGCACGATTTTTTTGGGTCGACCGCGGATTCCCGCTCGTGGTTCAACATCGTTCCAGGAGACACTGCTCCGTCAGCGGCCAATATCCCGGATGGAGCGGCCGGAGTCGGCGGCAGCGCGCTGAACAATGAGTATCTTTCGGCATCCTGGTATGAGTTGCAGATCGCCCTGAATAGCGGCAATCATCAACATCGAGATCGCGGCCCTGTAGATTGGGTCTATGTGATCGGTAGATTCCGCGATCTCTATGACCAGACACACCAACCCGAACCAGCGCGACTCCTTGTGGCCGTAATCAAAGCGCTGCAGTCCACCGATCCCCACGTCGGCCCCGAAAATATCAGCCAGGGTTGGCGGCCGGACCAAAACGTCGATCCCCGCATAATGATCAGCCCTGTTTGGGCACCCGTTTTCAAACCACTCCCCGGTGAGGTACATCAGGCCCTAACCACGGCGCTACTCGGTGCATGGATGGACAAGAACCTGCAATACCCTATCGAGAAGTACTTGCCCATGGGCCTGCGCTCGCCCGCTTACGCTCCCCCTCACAACTATGGGGATATCAGTGGCGGGAAGGTTTGGGAAGCATCACAACAGTTCCGTAATGCCGGAGTCCCTCCGGAACTCGCGCGACGCCTGCAACAGTGGGGACTTGCATTCGCGGAGCGTGCAGCGCGTCTTCAATACTAGTGCTCCGGTCTCGGCGGGCATCGCTCAGTTCCAGATCATGGCAACCACGCCGATGATGCCGGTATTTTGCCTCTGCACACAGTGTCTCTCGGAACTAAATGAAAACAAG
>QHYM01000175.1 GCA_003223295.1 Acidobacteriota bacterium
AGCTGGTTCGCGAAAACTTCAAGCTCACGCCCAAAGGCATCATCGAGGCGCTGGACCTGCGGAGGCCGATCTACAAGGCGACTGCAGCATACGGCCACTTTGGCCGGACCGGTGCCGGCTTTACCTGGGAAAAGACAGACCGTGTGGATGCGTTGCGCAAGGCTGTTGGTGCAACAGCTGAAGTCGCAGCCCGCGGTTGATGGTTGGAGCGGTTCAAATGGAAAGGTTGGCAGGGGAATACTGTGACGGCTCGCTGAGTATGTTTTGCCCGGAGCAGCGCGCTTCACTCTGACTTTGGTATCCGCAAAATTCAGAAACTCTAAAGGAGTACGTTTGTGGCGACAGCAGAACTCAAGAAGGGCGACGTAAGGGACATTTCGCTGGCGGATGCCGGCAAGCGCAAGATCGAATGGTCGCAGCAGCAGATGCCCGTGCTGCAGATCATTCGTAAGCGTTTCATCAAAGAGCAGCCATTAAAAGGATTGCGCGTTTCAGCTTGTCTGCACGTCACCAGCGAAACGGCGAATCTGATGATCGCTCTTCGTGATGGCGGAGCGGAGATTGTGCTTTGCGCTTCAAACCCGCTCTCCACGCAAGACGAAGTTGCGGCTTCGCTCAATCGTGATTACAACATTCCAACTTACGCCATCAAAGGCGAAGACAACGAAACCTACTATTCGCATTTGCGTGCCGCACTGGACCACAAGCCGCAAATGACCATGGACGATGGTGCGGACCTGGTGACCATGTTGTTGACCAAGCGTCCGGAGCAGGTAAAGGACGTAATCGCTGGAACCGAAGAGACGACGACTGGTGTAATCCGGCTGCGCGCAATGGCAAAAGACGGCACCTTGAAGTACCCGGTGATTGCTGTCAACGATGCGCAGACAAAGCACTTTTTCGACAATCGCTACGGGACGGGCCAAAGCACTCTGGACGGCGTGATTCGCGCGACGAACCTGCTGCTCGCGGGCCTCAAAGTCGTGATTGCAGGCTACGGCTGGTGTGGACGCGGAGTTGCGATGCGTGCCAAGGGTCACGGCGCTGACGTGATCATCACCGAAATTGACCCAGTGAAGGGCATTGAAGCAGTAATGGACGGTTTCCGGGTTCTCCCGATGGTCGACGCTGCTAAAGAGGGGGACGTGTTCATCACCGTGACGGGAAACAAAAACGTCATTCGCGCAGAACACTTCGAACACATGAAATCCGGCGCAGTGGTTTGCAACAGCGGGCACTTTAACGTCGAGATTGACATTCCGGCGCTCGAGCGTTTGTCCAGTGGCAAACGCGAAGTTCGCCCGTTGGTGGACGAATACCAATTGAAAGATGGCCGCCGCATCTGTTTGATCGGCGAAGGCCGCTTGGTGAACCTTGCAACCGCCGAAGGCCATCCGGCTTCCGTGATGGACATGAGCTTTGCGAACCAGGCGCTTTCCGCGGAGTATTTGCGCGCGAATTCCAAGAACCTGAAGCCGCAGGTGTACGTGGTTCCGGAGCATCTGGATAAGGAAATTGCACGGCTAAAGCTGGAATTGATGGGGCACCGGCTGGATAAGCTGACGCCCGAGCAGGAGCACTACCTCGCTTCGTGGCAAGAAGGGACGTAATTCTTTCGGTTCGTCCCGAATTTTCTTCGTGATATCTTCATAAGTGCGGGCAATTCTGCGCACCCGCGTTTATGCGCTTGTGCACCATAAGCGAGCGTGTTCACACATCCTAGCTCCCAGCAAGCCAGAAGAGCCTTGCAGAGGAATTACGTTTCGAGGCGAGGTGAAAAGGGGAGATTCCTTTCAGAGAGAAGTCGGGAACGGACTCGTTTCTGAATTGAAGTGGGTGGCGAGTCAAGGAGCCTTGGGCTGGCTTGGTTACGATTTACAAACAGCAGAGGCCAACGGGGAATTACGCTTGGGTCTTTGCACCTGCTCTTGGGTCCAAAGATTTCAGGGTCGTCCTCTCTGCCCCACCGCAGAATAGAGAGCCGGAGTGGGCAACCCGAGAGTTCACCTTCGTGGTTCAGCGGAGCAGGTATCGAGAAGCCAAAGCACTTATAGGAGAGCTTTCTCATCCAGGCAATCGGCCGGAACACGAATTTGCCCGTATCCAGCAGAAACCAAGAACAATTGAACGGGGTCAAGGTTCCCCTGAGATTCTTGACTACCGCGCTAGCTTCCCTGTGCCTTTGCACCCTCAAGCGCCCACGCAGACGGAATGTCTTGACTATGCCCAGTTCGAGGTGAAACTCTGTTTTCCCGTAACCAAGCTCGCATAAGATGAGCACAACAAACCGCATGTCGGGACAGGATTGTTGATGTACGACCTCGCAAATCTAGCACTGGACACGGCAAAACTGCGCGGGGCTTCGTACGGTGATGTGCGCGCGATGCATCTGCGGCAGCGTGACCTGACAACGAAGAATGGCCAAGTGGGAACGCTGGCGCAGAGCGAATCGATTGGCATTGGTGTTCGCGTGCTGGCGAATGGCGCGTGGGGATTTGCGTCCACCGACCGGCTGACGCGTGAGGGCGTGGCGTCGTGCGCGGCGCAGGCTGTTTCTATAGCAAAAGCTTCGGCGCTGGCGAAACGCAGCAATGTGGTGATGGCGCCGGAGAAGGCTTATGTGGATAGCTGGCAGAGCCCCTTCCGCAAAGATCCCTTCGAGATTCCGTTAGAGACGCAGCTTGCGCTGCTGCTTGCCGCTGATGCGGAAATGCGCAAGGTGAAGGGCGTCACGCTGACGGAAACGAACATGCAGTTTCGCAAGATCGATTCGTGGTTCGCGTCCAGCATTGGTTCGCGGATACACCAGCGCAAAGTGATTTCCGGGTGCGGCATCGGGGCGACCTCGTTCCAGGGCGAAGAAATTCAGAAACGCTCGTATCCCAACAGTTTTGGAAGAATTCGGCACCTTGATTCTTGCGGGGAACCAACTCGGTTTGCAGATTCACGAATCGATTGGGCATCCGATCGAACTCGACCGCGTCCTGGGACAGGAAGCGAATTTCGCGGGCACAAGTTTTCTGACGCTTGACCAGTTGAACAAGCTGAAATACGCCTCGAGCATCGTGAACGTCGTGGCGGACGCGCGGCTGGATCATGGGCAAGGGCTCGGCACGTTTGCCTATGACGATGAAGGCGTTCCGGCGCAGTGCACGGACATTATCAAAGATGGGAAATTCCGCGGATACCTCTCGAACCGCGAGACGGCGCACCTGGTTGGTCTCGATCGATCGTCCGGAACGATGCGCACGGAAAGCTGGAGCCGCCTCCCGATTATTCGCATGACGAACGTGAGCCTGTTACCCGGCACGTGGGACTACGATCATCTGATTGCCGACACGCAAGACGGAATCTTGATGGATACGAACCGGTCGTGGTCCATCGACGACCGGAGATACCAGTTCCAATTCTCCACCGAGATTGGATGGGAGATTCGCGGCGGGAAAAAAGTGCGAATGTTGAAGAACCCGAGCTACAGCGGAATCACTACGGAGTTTTGGAATTCGTGCGATGCCATCTGTAAGTTTGACCACTGGACGCTGTGGGGCACGCCGAACTGCGGCAAAGGGCAGCCGATGCAAACCATGGGCACGGGACACGGCGCGGCCCCGGCGCGGTTTCGCAACGTGCGGATCGGAACGGCTTTTTCTAAACAATGACAATCGCAGCCAGCCCTCAAAAAAGGTCGCCGAGCCGGAAGACTAAACGCGCAGACCTGCTGCCGCAGCGTGAGCTGCGTGGCATTATCGAGACGGTTTTGCAGCTGGCAAAATCCACAGATGCCGAGGAAACCGAAGTTCACGTCGATGAAGTTGCGGATGCGCTGACGCGCTTTGCCAACAACGGCATTCACCAGAACGTGTTTGAGCATGGCGTGACCGTATCGGTCCGCACGGTCTCAGACGGACGCACGGCGCGGGCCACCACCAATCGGCTGGAGGAAGATTCCCTCCGCGCGGCAATCGAAGCTTCGCTCTCACTGGCTCATAGCCAGCCCAAGGATCCGCGGCTCCTGCCGATGCCGGGAAAACAGCGCTACCGCCAAGTGAATCGGTTCATCAAGGCGACTGCCGCGCTTACTCCCGAGGACCGGGCACGAGCCGTTCGACGCGCCTGCGACCTCGCCACCAAGAAAGGGCAGGTCGCGGCGGGAATCTTCTCGAGCGGGCAGAGCCAGACTGCGGTAGCGAATTCGCGAGGGTTGTTCGCGGCTTATTGCGAAACGCATTCGCAGTTTTCCATAACGATGCAGGAAGACCCGGCGGCAAGCTGGGCCAAGGCCGATTCGGCTGACGTGCGGGCGATTGATCCGCAGCAACTCGCAGAAAAGGCCAGCGGGAAAGCGCACCTTGCTGTCAAAACGAAGGAACTGGCACCTGGGCGTTACACCGTGATCCTGGAGCCGGCGGCCGTACTCGACCTCGTGGGATTTCTATTTTACGACTTTGCTGCGACCGCGGTGGAAGACAAGCGCTCCTGCCTGAACGAACGGATGGGGAAGCAGCTTTTCGGAAAAAACATCAGTATTAGCGAGGATGTTTATCATCCGTTACAGAAGGGCGCGGCTTTTGACGGAGAGGGCCTCCCACGGCAGAAAGTGCTTCTTGTGGACCGCGGCATGCCCAAGAACTTAGTGTATTCGCGAGCGTCGGCCAAGGCGGCGCGCAAGGGTCCGACCGGGCACGGGTTTGCGTTGCCCAACGAATACGGGGAAGCGCCGATGAATCTGGTCTTCAGCGGCGGAGATTCTTCGTTGGAGAAAATGGTGGCGTCCACAGAACGAGGGCTGTTGGTCACGCGGCTGTGGTACATCCGAGAGGTGGACCCCTACGAAAAAGTGATGACCGGGATGACCCGGGACGGCTTGTTTCTTGTTGAGAATGGGCGAGTTACGGGCGCAGTCAAGAATTTTCGATTCAATCAGTCGCTCATCGAGATGCTGAGAAACGTCGAGCTGATGAGCCCCGCGATTCGCGCAACCGGAGAAGAGTCGTTTGAAATGGTCGTGCCAGCGATGAAAATTCGGGACTTCTATTTCTCGGAAGTCACCAAGTTTTAGCAAAACAGGGCCTCCGGCCTGCCCATCAAGAAATCAATTCAGCGCATCGAAATTCTGAGTTGTACATCCATGCCCCCCCCGTTTAATAAACTGATATGGGGCACTCTCGAGGCCAAATTGGCTTTCAGAATAAGCGGCCGGGTTCCGCCCGGAAGCGGCACCCGAATTGGGGGCATCCCGACCACGATGCATGCGGTACCGGCTTTGTCGCGCGGCTTGGCGGCGCACCCAGCTACGAAATCATTCAGATCTCATTGGCGGCGTTAGAAAGACTAACGCACCGCGGCGGCGTGGATGCCGATGGCGCGAGCGGAGACGGCGCCGGGTTGCTCACGTCGCTGCCCCACAAATTCTTCCGTGAGCGCGCTCAGGAGCTGCGGATCGAGCTTCCCGAACATTTCGGAGTGGGATTTGCGTTTCTTCCGGCGTCAGCGACTACGGAATTTCGCGCGGCCATCGAAATCGCCGCCGATACCGAACGGTTGCAAGTGACCGGTTGGCGCCGCGTTCCCGTGAATGTCAATGCGCTGGGGCGCAAGGCGCTCGAAACGATGCCGGAAGTCTGGCAGTTTTTTGTGACGCCTTTGCATCCGTCGAGCGAACCGGAGGGATTCGAGAGGCGCTTGATGCTTTTGAGGAAGCGCGCGGAATCGTTGTTGCCGCCGCGCTGCTACCTTTGCTCGCTGTCGTCACAGACAATCGTTTATAAGGGTCTCCTCACGCCGTGGCAGTTTCCGCAATTTTATGAGGACTTGCGCGACCCGTCTTTCGCCGTGACGTTTGCGGTCTTTCACCAACGCTATTCGACGAACACACAACCTTCCTGGCATCTCGCACAGCCCTTCCGTTACGTGGCGCACAACGGTGAGATCAACACCATCGTGTCGAACCGGCGATGGTTGCGCGCCAAGAAGCGGGAAATTCAGGAACGGCTCAAAGTTGGGCCATGGTTTTCGATTTTGGAAGATAACGTCAGTGACTCGGCGAGTTTTGACAACGGCTACGAGTTGCGGCTGCTCGATGGTCTTACATCGGAAGAAGCGCTGCTGGCCATGATGCCGCCGGCGTATGAAAAGGATCCGCTGCTTTCTCGCGATGTTCGTGGCGCGCTAACGGCCCTTTCGCAGCACACCGAGCCGTGGGACGGGCCGGCCGCGATGGTGTTTTCCGATGGCCAGTGGGTGGGAGCGAAACTCGACCGAAACGGGCTGCGACCATTGCGCTACACCCTGACGCACGATGGACTGATCATCGCGGGATCGGAAACGGGTCTGGTGGACTTGGAAGAATCGCGCATTGCCGAGCGGCAACGGCTCGGGCCGGGCGAAATGATTCTCGCCAATCCGGTTACCGGACAATTTCTGCGCTGGCGCGACGTCCTGAAGCGGATGGCGGCGCGGCAGGCGCATCATGCCGTCCCGCGACGGCAAATTGCGGAGATCTTCGGTTCGCGTCCGGCACCGGCACGGGACGCCAAGCGTGTGGCTGGCGCTGCGGGGTGGACGGACGACCAATTCAAAATTCTTTTTTCCGCGCTGCTTCGGGGCAAAGAGGCGGATTGGAGCATGGGGGACGATGCACCCCCTGCTTTTCTCTCTGCGTTGCCGAGAACCCTGTGGGATTACTGCAAGCAGCGATTTGCGCAGGTCACGAATCCGCCGATCGACCCGCTGCGCGAGACGCATGTGATGTCGCTCGAAGTGCATTTGAAAGACGGAGTGACGCTGCCGAGCCCGCTCATCACCCCGGAGCAATTGTCGCAACTTACCGCAGTTTTTGGGCAAGAGCACCGCATCGATTTTACGTTCCCTGCCGCCGCGGGAGTCCCGGGGGCGCGCTGCAGTTTTGCTCAGCTGTCCACTACCCCTCTGAGCAGCAGCGATCCCCCGAGACTCCTCCTCCTCTCCGATCGTGCGATCTCCGCGGAGCGCGCGCCGTTGCCTGCGCTGCTGGCGACAGCGGCGGTGTGGAAAGCCATGGTGCGCGAAGGATTGTGGGACGTGCCCCTGATCGTCGAGTCGGCGCAGGTATTTGACACGCACCATGTGGCATTGCTGGTGGCTGCGGGCGCGAGCGCCGTGGTGCCGTACCTCGCCGACGAATTTGCGGAAGCAATTGAGCCTGGCGGAGCAGAGAAGGCGCGCGCAACCATCCACGCGGGTTTGCGCAAAGTGTTGGCGCGCATGGGGGTTTCAACGCTGGCAAGCTACCGCAACAGCCATTTGTTTGAGATTGTCGGTCTTTCACAGGACCTCTGCGAGCAACTTTTCGAGGATGCGTCCGAGTATCCGGGGCAGAAATCGTTGGATGACCTGCTTGGCGACTACTTGAAAATGCACAAAGCGGCGTTCTCGGCCGAAGCGGAAGAACTGGCTGACGCCGGCCTATACCGTTTCCGGAAAGGCGCGGAACTTCACGCGACTTCACCTGAGGTCGTGCGACGACTTCATGCATTCGTGAAGGCACCGAGCGCCAAACAATATTCCGCCTTCGAGGAACTGGCGGAATCACAGGGCACGGTATTTTTGCGGGACCTGCTCGACACGATGCCGGAGACAACCGTTCAGCTTGAAGATGTGGAGCCTGTGGAAGCCATCGTCAAGCGGTTCAGCACGCAGGCTATGTCTCTCGGATCGCTGAGCCCCGAAGCACACCGGACCCTAGCGCTGGCCATGAACGAGCTTGGCGGGCGCAGCAATACGGGCGAGGGCGGCGAGGACCCCGACACGTACCGCTATGAACCGATGGCCGCGAACAAGATCAAGCAGGTGGCTTCGGCGCGATTCGGCGTCACGACCGACTACTTAGTGCACGCCGAGGAACTTGAAATCAAGATGGCGCAGGGATCGAAGCCGGGGGAGGGGGGCCAGTTACCGGCGAAGAAAGTCAGCGAGTACATTGCGCGCATCCGGCACGCCATTCCGGGAACGCCGCTGATTTCGCCGCCGCCGCATCACGACATTTACAGCATCGAAGACTTGGCCCAGTTGATTCATGATTTGCGCGCGGTGAATCCACGGGCCCGCATTGGCGTGAAGCTTGTCTCTGGCGCGGGCGTGGGCATCATTGCCGCGGGAGTGGCGAAGGCAGGCGCTGACGTCATTACCATCAGCGGGCATAATGGCGGCACGGGATCTTCGCCGCTGACGTCCATCAAGAACACGGGCCTTCCGTGGGAAATTGGATTGCGCGAAGCACACGACACACTAGTTCGCGCCGGCCTTCGTTCGCGGCTCTCTCTCCGCGTGGACGGAGGCCTGAAATTTGCGCGGGATATCGTGCTCGCGGCAATTTTGGGCGCGGATGAATTCGGCTTCGGCACAGCGTCGCTGCTGGCGATTGGATGCGTGATGGCGCGGCAGTGCCATCTGAATACTTGCCCCGTGGGAATCGCGACGCAGGATGAGAAATTCCGCGCGCGGTTCCAGGGCAAGCCGGAGATGGTCGTTGCATATTTCCGGGCGCTTGCCGAAGAAGTGCGCAACCGCCTGGCGCAACTTGGCGTGCGGTCGCTTCGCGAGCTTACGGGCTGGTACGACCGACTCGGGGCGCGATCGGGAATGGATCCGTTCCTGGTGGTGCCGATTTCGGAGTCGAATCGCGTGGCGCCGCAACAGGAGCCTGGCTTGCACGTCACTGCGTTGGAAGATTCGACCCATTTCGATGCCACGCTGGCCATGCAGAGCGTGCCGCGGGCGATTCAGAACTCGGACCGCAGCGTTGGCGCAGGTCTTAGTGGCGAATTGATGCGGCGAAAGAAAAATGGCCGCGCACCTGATGCCACGATCAGCCAGGAATTTTGCGGCACCGCGGGACAAAGTTTTGGAGCTTTTCTCGCCGAGGGAGTGACAGTCAAGCTTACCGGCGAAGCCAACGACTATGTGGGGAAGGGCTTGTCCGGCGGAACGATTGCCATCACAGCGGGACCGGCGGCGTCACGGCGCGGCGATGTTCTGGCCGGGAACACCGTGCTTTACGGCGCGACGTCAGGCCAGCTTTTTATCGCGGGAAGGGCAGGAGAACGCTTTGCCGTTCGCAACAGCGGCGCGCTTGCGGTGGTAGAAGGCGTCGGCCAGCACGGATGCGAGTATATGACCAGTGGTGTGGCCATCATTTTGGGGCCGCTCGGGCTGAACTTCGGTTCCGGCATGACCGGGGGCTTGGCGTATGTTTTGCGCGCGGAAGCCGGGGACGTGCTGCACCGAGATTTTGTGACTCTCGAAGAGATTGAGCCGCAAGAGGAAGAATGGCTGCGGCAGGCGCTTGAAGAGCATGTTCATCACACGCGCAGCCCTCGCGCCGCGCGGATGCTCTCGCGCCGAGGCACGCTGCCTCTGATGCGCGTTCAGCCAGTGCATTTTCAAGGTTCCTTGGAAGCAACCTGGAAACCCGTTCTCGCTCAGTTTCAATGGCAGCAGATTCTCCCTGTGCTGTTGACTGCGCCAATTTCGCGAACAGCCATACCAGCCTGAAAGAGAGGATAATACTTACGGCCGGAAGAGAAGATTCCCTTATAATCCCATCTGGCATACTCACTATGGACTTTGACCAACTCACGACCTTCGTCTATGTTGCCAAGCTGAAGAGTTTTTCCCGAGCAGGGCAGAAAGTGTTCCGCTCGCAATCCGCGGTGAGCGCGCAAATCCGCCAATTGGAGCAGGCGTACAAGGCCAAGTTGCTTGACCGCTCCGCAAAATCCGTCGAGCTGACTCCGGCCGGGGAAGTACTTTTCGAGTATGCGGAAAAGCTTCTGCGGCTGCGGGATGAATCGATTCAGGTGGTTGCGGACCGCGGAGACGTGGTGCAAGGTCCGGTGGTTTTCGGGGCTAACGAAGCGACGTGCTTGTATTTGCTGCCGGACATTTTTGCGGAATTTCAGCAACGCTATCCGCAAGTGCACATCAGCATTTACCGCAATTTCAGCCACAAGATTTTGCAGCGCGTGGACGATGGATCGATTGATCTGGGCATTGTCACGCTGCCGGTGAAGTCTCCCAACCTGAAAGTGCACAGCATTTACCGCGACCGTTTGCGCTTCATGGTCAGTACGCGGAATCCGCTAGCGCATCGCTCTAAGATTACGCTGGAAGAAGTGGCGGGCCAGCCGCTGATCTTTCCGCGCACTGGTTTTACGCGTCAGGTGCTGGATAAACTCTTCCGTCCATATCGTTCGCGGATTCACGTGGCCATGGAATTGCCAAGCGTCGGAATGATCAAGCGCTTTGTGGTGGCCGATGCCGGAGTATCGTTCATCAGCGAGAGCTTTGCGCGGGATTACGTGAAAGCCGGCGAAGTGAAGTTGCTAAATGTTGAAGGCGTGGATCTGTGGCGCGAACTTGGCCTGATCTACCGGCGCGATCGCAGCCTGTCTCGTGCCGCGCAGGCGTTGATTGGCATGATTCGTGAACTGCGCAAAACCTCCGAACCGAGCATGGCGGCCGCGAGCTAGAGGCTACAGGGCTGCCCTAATAGCATTTGGCCGATTCTGAGGAAAGCGCTTGTTTAGCCAAAATTTACCGAATTTGGTACACAGAAGGCCGCTGGCTACCAAAAACGGGATTTGTTGTATCCCCTAGTTCGCCTATTTTAGATAAAACTAAGCTAAATTCTGTATAAACAGCAGAATAAACCCCGCCATGGCTTCGAAGCCAGAGAGTAAGTTTTGGCTTAAGAATTGCTCCCTCTCACCACTGTGGTGGGTCCCCTTGTTCTGACGACAATCTGACGGAGGTGGCTAAACGTGCGAGCCAAGCCTTTCGGTATAGGTGTGCTTTTAGTGCTTTCAGGTCTCTTTCTGGTTCTCCCTTCCAGCACGACGTATGGTCAGGGGATTGTCACGGGCACCATTTCTGGTACTGTCCAAGATGCGCAGGGAGCAGTCATTGCAGGGGCGAGCGTGACTGCAGTGCGAGAGGACACGGGGGCGCAGTTTTCTGTCCAGTCGAACTCGCAGGGCTACTTCGAGCTTAAGGCTCTACCCATTGGCTCATACAGCGTGACAATTGGGACTAGTGGGTTCAGGAGGCTGCAACTGGGCCACGTGGTTGTTGAGGCTGGAAAGAACAACGTCGTGGGCCTCCAAACGCTGGAAGTCGGCACCACCGCTGAAACGATAACCGTGGAGGCTGGAGCGCAGCTGATTGAAAGCTCTACGGCGCAGATCGGCGGCAACTTCGAGAGCAAGGTTGTCGAGGCACTGCCAAATGCCGGCACAGGTTTTGACAACCTGGTGCTTTTCATTCCCGGTGTGGCGAACAACGGCTCGACGAATTTCAGCAATACCAACGGCGCCGCCGTGGCCAACAATGGCTTGCGCGGCCGCTCGAACAATTTTGAAATTGACGGCCAGGCCAATAACGACAATTCCGTTGCCGGTCCCTTGACGTTTATGAGCAACCCCGACGTGCTGGATGAGCTTCAGGTGGTGAGCAACAATTTCAGCGCGGAATATGGGCGCAATTCAGGAACCGTGGTCAACTACGTGACCAAATCCGGGACCAATACACTCCATGGGAGTGCGTACCATTTTTACGAGGGCGATTGGGACCGCTCGCTTCAGAACGGGCAGAAAAATCCGCTGCTTGGCTTTTGCCCCGCAGGCGTGGCGCCCGGCACGGGGACTCCCTTCGCCTCGAGCTGCAGAGCGGCTGTGATTCCCTGGTTCGTGGATAACCGGTTTGGCGGGACCTTTGGCGGCGCGCTTGTCAAAAATCGCCTGTTTTTCTTTGCCGGCTATCAACAGGAATTACAGCGGGCCCGAAATTCGTCGACTTCTTCGTCGCTCACGCCTACGCCGGATGGCCTTACGACCCTAGCTGCAACGTTTTCCGGGAATGCGGCCGTGGCCGCACTGCAGGCGTTCGGGCCATACGGGATTAAGGCGGGCAATCCCCAGCCGGCAGGTACTTTTTCGACATCCGCCCAGTGTGCAGCGAATCCAAATCTTGCCAACTGTATTCAAGTCTCGAATGGGACTACTGCGGTAGCGGTACCTTTTGCTTTTGTAAACCGCGTGGTCGGCAACAATGTTGACGACAGACAGATTGTTGGCCGCGGCGACTGGGCCATTACCAGCAAGGACCATTTTTTCTTCCGGTTCATCTATCAGAACAGCAATACGGCGTTGGGATCGGGCACCATCTCGAGCGGAGCGTTTGTGGCCGTGCCGGCGCAAGACCGGCAGTACGGTTGGGACTACACTCGGGCATGGACGAGCAGTTTCGTAACGCAAGCGCGGGTGAGCTACGGCACAGGCTTCTTCAAGTTTGCCGGGGGGCAGGGCTTCCCTCAGTGCACCATCGAGAACGTGACGGCGTGTCCGCCGAACATCGGGTTTTCCGACACGGTCAATTCCTACACGACTTTTGGACTAGCAACAAACCTGCCGCAGGACCGCCAGGTTCACAACACCCAGTATCAGAGCAACTCTACCTGGACGCGCGGGCGGCACACCATCAAGTTCGGCGGCGAACTCGATCATCAAAAGTCGCCAAACCACTTCCTACCCAGCATCAACGGTGGGTTTAGCTTCTTCTCAAGTCCAGACATCAAGGACGCTTCGGGGAACATCATAACGCCGGCCACCAGCGCGTTTAGTTATTTCATTAGAGGTGCGGCGAACTGTCCAGCCCCTAATCCCGCAGCAAATTGGAATGGAATCTGCAGCCAGCTCTCGCTCACCGATGGTCCATTCAACTTCAACTTTGCTGAGAATGACCTGGCCTTCTATGGTCAGGACGATTGGCGCATCAAGGCCAACCTCACGCTTAACCTCGGCCTTCGCTGGGAATGGGACCAGCAAGCCATCAACCTACTGCACGATATCAGCGTTCAGAATGTGGCTGATGGCTTCTGGTCGGCAAGCGCGCCAACCAATGTGACGGAAATCCCGCACATTCCGGAAGACCTTAACAATTACGGGCCAAATGTGGGCTTTGCCTGGACCCCACGCATCCTCAAGAAGCTGGTCGGGGAAGACAAGACGGTCATCCGCGGCGGTTATCGCATCGCGTATGATCCGGCCTACTACAATATTTTCTTGAATGTGGCTACCACCGCGCCCGTGGTTAACGCGGGGACGATTAACAACGTTGGTGTGCCTGCAAATGCGACCGGCACCGCGGTGCAGTCGGCTTACTTCAGCCTGATCCCGCGTGGCGCAAATCCAGGCGGGCGCAGCCAGACGCGCGTGAGCCCGGATTTCCATAACCCATACGTAGAGCAATGGTCATTAGGGGTGGAGCGGCTGATTAGCTCGCGTATTTCCTTTGAGAGTCGTTATGTGGGTAACCACTCTGTGGGTAACTTCCAGACCGTCAATTCCAACCCGCTTCTCTTTTCCTGCTCGGCTTTCACGGGTGATACCTGCACTGGCACAGCTAGTGGCCTCGCGGTTCAAGCGCCTCAGTACATTCCTTCCGGGGTGACCCCATGTTTGCCAAGCGGTGCTGCGGCTGGCTCAGGATCAGCAGCTTCGCGCGGACGTCCGGATTGCAACTTCACGTTGGTACGGACGCGCAATAACGGCGCCTGGTCCACCTATCATGGAATTCAGAATGAGCTGAAGATTCGCGGGTTCCATGGTTTTACCGCGGACGTTGCATACACCTTCAGCAAAGCGCTGGACAACACGAGCGAGGTCTTCGCCAGCACGGGCGGCAACTCCACGCCTATCGCCCTAAATACATTCGACCCCAATGTGCGTGAGCGCGGCATCTCAGCGGAGTCGTACCCGCATGTGGTCACTACCTATGGGGTCTATGAACTGCCCTGGATGAGGACTCAGCACGGCTTCCTGGGTCATCTCTTGGG
>QHYM01000176.1 GCA_003223295.1 Acidobacteriota bacterium
CTTGGCGGAGTGGTGGGGAGATCAGGTGGGCAGTACAGCGGCGAGCCATCAGAAACATTGGGATCGCTGTTGACCGGCAGGGTGTATTGCCCGACGATCTCGCCTTGAGGGTTGATTCCGTTGGCGATGGTAGCACGCACTTTCGCAACCGGAAAATCGATACTGGTGAACTGTCCGTCTTTCAGCAGGAATCCGTGTTGTTTGCCCGCTGCAACGTAAAAGCCCACGATATCGCCGCGCGCGTTTATGCCCCGTGCGCCGGTTTGACTGGCAACTTGGCCCGGGACGAGGCCCGCCGGGCAGGTAGTGGCGGCGGCGCAATGGACATCAATAGAAGCAAAACTAAACGACTGAGCAGCGCTTCGCGTGTTGAACAGCAGCAGCCCAAGTATTAAAGACAAAATGAATCTATGCGTGTTTCCGTGCATCGGAGTCCTCCGGTGAACCTATCTTGGCGTCGCGTAGCACCTGGACGTTCAAGTTGTCCGGGATTTGCTGCTCAACTTAAGGAGTTTCGCGAGGAGCTGCAAGGGACACGTGCGGCCACCTCTGAAATGACCGTACTTGGCCGCTTCCAACAGCACAATTGCCAAGGCAGAGCCCTGGGGTTAAACTCCGCAGCACCGAAACCTGTCCCTCACGGATTTGGCTATGCCCAGCGATATGACTAATTTACGGGACCGTCCAGCCGAGCCTCCTTCAGGCGATCGCCTCGATTCGTGGAAAGAGATTGCGGCCTACCTAAAACATAGCGAGAGAACAGTTCGACGCTGGCAGGAGGAAGGTCTCCCTATTCATCGGCACGCTCACAAGAAAAGAGCCGGGGTTTACGCCTACAAACCTGAGTTGGATGCTTGGTGGAACAACGGTCATGCCCGGCTGGAGGAGTTGGAGCACACTCGGGCCGCAAGAAACCTCCCGCTGCCATGGTGGGTTGCGGCAGCGGGTCTCGCTCTAATTCTTTCGATCAGCGCACTCTACCTAGCCCGGAACCGTATCTGGCGCCGTGCCAGCCCACCGGCAAGCAAAATCATGCTCGCGGTACTGCCTTTTGAAAACCTCAGTGGCGATTCTGCGCAGGAGTATTTCAGTGAGGGGCTGACCGAGGAGATGATCTCCCGGCTTGGTCAAATGGAGCCACAGCGCCTTGGAGTTATCGCACGCACGTCGGCCATTCAGTATCGGGGCACGAAGAAGCGAATCGATCAGATTGGCAAAGAATTGGGCGTGGATTACATCCTCGAAGGCACCGTGCGCCATTCAGGCGATCGCGTGCGCATCAGCGCTCAACTCATCCAAGTCAAGGATCAAACGCATCTTTGGGCTAAGAACTATGAGCGAGATCTCGGCGATATCCTGGCCCTGCAGCAAGCGGTGGCTGTGGCGATAGCCGACGAAGTCGAGATCAAACTCACGCCCGAGCAGAAAGCTCACCCGAGCGATGCTCGCCCGGTAAACGCGCGCGCTCACGAGGCCTACCTTGAAGGTCGCTACTATTTAGCGAGGGCCAGGGGAAGCGAATTTGAGAAGGCACTCAATTATTTTCAGCAGGCCATTCAGCTCGACTCGAGCTATGCCCTTGCCTATGCCGGCCTCGCCGAAACCTACACGGCAATGAACACCTCATATTTGACTCCGCTGGAAGCCGGACCCAAAGCAAAAGCGGCAGCCATGAAAGCATTAGAATTGGACGAGACCCTGGCGCTCGCCCATGCCTCTCTCGGCAGCGTACACCTTTACTACGATTGGGATTGGCCCGGAGCCGAGAGCGAGTTCTTGCGCAGCCTGGCGCTCAACCCGAATCTTTCCGAAGCGCATCTATGGTATGCCGATTATCTCGCGAGCATCGGCCGATTTGATGAGGCGCTCGGGCACGATCACACTGCCTTTGCGCTCGATCCTCTTTCGGTCCGGGCGCGATTTGTGGCCATCACACGTAGTTTGCACGCCACCCGTCGATATCAGGAGATCATTCAGGAGTGCCACAAAGCACGGGAATTGCCGCCGGACTTCACCGAACCTTTTGCCGAGGAAGCATTTGCCTATGCACGCCTCGGCCGGTTCCCTGAGGCGACACGGGCGGCAGCAACAGCAGTGCGCGAAAGCAACGATCCAACTCAAATAGCGGAGGCAGCTCAGACCTACGCCGAATCAGGAAATAAGGAAGAAGGGCGCAAGGTTCTCAAGAAACTTCTGGCTATGGCGCAGAAACGGTTTGTATGCGGCAACAACATCGCCACTGTATATGCCGCCCTCGGAGAAACCGACAGAGCTTTCGCTTCACTTGAAGAAGGTCTCAAGCAGCGATCTCTTTGAATGGCTTTTGTCGGGGTGGATCCCCGACTCGATGCCCTCCGGAGTGATCCACGCTTCGCGGAGATTGTTCGTCGCGTCGGTGTACCACTAGCAAACAAGAGTCGACAGAATCCGAGTGCAATCGCGCACGTTCCGTAAGCTACTTGCAATCGCGCGTCAACATTGTAAACAGCCAACCGGCTGACGGCGACAGTGGGTACAATAACTACATGAACTGCCAAGTGAAGGACGACCTGGTCAGTCAGCTTATCGCTTTGAATAACAAACTCGATCTGCTCAGTCCTGATCTGGTACATGGGGACAAAGAACGCGCGGAAGTGCAAGAACGACGCGAGAGCTTATACGCCGAGATCAAGCACCACAGGGCGAAGGGACACGAAGGCAAGCCATGCCCTGCCGCGAGAAAGGCTTAGGCCAGTCGCCCTAACTGGCTTGGCAAGCGATCAGTGCATAAGTTCGAGCTCCAAAGCGTTCCATTTTCCATCATTTTCCAATTACGGGGAGTTGCGTTTCAGTCAAATGCCGCCGTTCCAGCGAGTTAAGGTCAGCTAGAGGAAGCTTGGGAAGCGTCTGTTCTACCACTGAACTACGCCCGCTCGTTGTTTCTGATTGTACTCAGGAAATGATTTTCCGTACAGCGGTTTGCTATAACAGCGGTTTGCTAAATCGCAATAGGAGCCACAACCTCTATCGAGGATCTGAATCCATCCCAATCCGCTTTCATCGCGCGAGAGTACAGCATTCGACCGTTGACTACAGAATGGCCCATCAAGGATCTCGAGACCTCGCCGTAACCTCCCAGAAGGGCGCGTTCTGGCCCGGAATAGTCTTCGACGGTCTCGAAATTCGCACCTAATCACGTATTGCGGAAGTTGGCATTGCCCGTGAGGCCGCGAAGTATCAAACACCGGTATCATTCTTCTGGGCCTTGTGGGCGCGCTGACGTCGGCGAGTCGCGTAGGCTGCGACCTTAAGGCGGTTCCCACACAGTTGCATGCTGCACCAGCGTCGTGTCCCTTTCTTGCTGGTGTCATAGAAATGCAGCACGCACTGGGCACACTTGCGGACGCGCTTGCGATCCGCAGTCACGAATAATCTCGCCACACTGTGCGCCAGCGGAGCAAACAAGTCTTCGGGTTCGCGCGGTTCGAACCATAACTCCGTCAAGTACGATTTTCCGTTCGTCCTCAGCCGGGTACGCATGGGATGCTCGGCCATCAGCTTATTTAGTTGGTCCTGCGTGGAATGTTGAACCCAACCACTACGCTCCCAGTCGAGAATCTCCTTCCTCAGTTTCTCGCGTAGCTGTCGCATGGCTTCCGTGGTCCTTTGGGCGTTGGCCGATCCTCCCCACTGACGTTGAAGACTGCCGACTTGGCGAGAATTTAGCTGATTGGCTGCTTGAAACCAGCGTAAGAGCGCGCTGAAGTCAGGGAGCAGCTCGGAGGGCTCGCCGTTCTGGACCGGGCGCGTATTCAGGAAATCAAGCGCCAGCTGATTTCCGACAAACAGAAAGCCATCTTTCCAATCCAACTTACTCATTGCCTTGCTCAATCCAATACGCACAGAGATTCTAACACCTATAATATAACATTTTATCGGTTAGTGCGTCAAATGATGTGGAAGCGTGACCGTCGCTGAACAGCACCTCGTCAGACCGGGCTTCTAAATCTCCAAGGAGACTCAAAATGATCAGCTACAAACACGCCGTCGTCGACGGCAATAGGATCTTTTATCGCGAAGCCGGTCCACGGACTGCCCCAGCTATTCTCTTGCTGCACGGCTTCCCGACTTCGTCGCACATGTTCCGCAACCTGATTCCGGCGTTGGCCGACCGTTACCATGTGGTTGCACCTGACCTGCCGGGGTTTGGCTTTTCCGATGCTCCCGACCGCAAACAGTTTCGCTACACGTTTGAGAACCTGACCAAAGCCATCGACACCTTTACCCAGTCAATCGGTCTCGAGCGCTTCGCAATTTACGTGTTTGATTACGGTGCGCCAGTGGGATTCCGGCTGGCATTGGCTCGTCCCGAGCGCATCACCGCTATCATCTCGCAAAACGGCAATGCCTATGTGGAGGGCCTGAGCCAAGGCTGGAACCCGATCCAGAAATATTGGAAGGCGCCGACGCCGGAGAACCGCGCGGCATTGCGTGATTTCCTGAAGCCGGAAGCGACGAAGTGGCAATACGTCCATGGGGTGCAGGATGAATCGCAAGTAGCTCCGGAATCGTATGAGCTCGACTCCGCACTATTGGCACGACCCGGCAACGACGAAATCCAGCTTGACCTCTTTCTGGACTATGCCAGCAATGTGGCGCTCTATCCTAAGTTCCAGGAATATTTCCGGATAAAGCAGCCTTCCGTGCTGGCTGTTTGGGGCAAGAATGATCCGTTCTTCCTGCCCCCTGGCGCTGAAGCGTTCAAGCGCGACAACCCGAACGCTGAGGTGCGTTTCTACGACACGGGTCACTTCGCACTGGAAACGCACCATCAAGAAATTGCTGGCGCCATTCGCGACTTCCTGGGCCGCAAGGTCGCGTCCAAGGCCACCGCTGCCTAGGTCGGTCCGGTTGTGCCTGGCAAAGAGAAACGTAGAAAAAATCTACAAAGGGAAAAAGAACATCATGACCAATACAAAGACAGACGCGACCGTAGTTCTGGTGCACGCGGCGTGGGCGGATGGCTCCAGTTGGAACAGAGTGACTAAGGAATTACAACGGAACGGTTTCAACGTGGTGGCAGCACAGATCCCGTTGACCTCCTTCAGTGATGATGTGGCGGTCTTGCGGAAGGTGCTCCTAAAGCAAGAGGGTCCTGTCGTCTTGGCGGGGCACTCCTACGGTGGAGCAGTAATAACCGCGGCTGCTACCAACAATCCCAAAGTGAAGGCACTTGTTTACATCGCGGCCATTGTACCGGATGAAGGCGAAACAGTTGGCGATGTGTTCCATCGCGTGCCTCCCCACCCTAGCGCCCCGAAACTGCAGCCCGACGTTGATGGGTTCCTTTGGCTGAACGTGGACGCCTATCGCACCGCCGTCGCTCCGGATGCTTCGTCGTCAGAAACGGCTCTCATGGCAGCGACGCAGAAGCCGATTGCCGTCAAATGCCTTGGGGAGCCCATGACCATGCCAGCTTGGAGAGAAAAACCGACTTGGTTTCTTATCGCAGAAAAGGACCGCATGGTATCTCCCGAAACGCAACGTTTCACGGCAAGGAGAATGAAATCCAAATTTGTCTCTTTGCCGGTGGATCATACTCCGTTGGTTTCAAAGCCTGACGCGGTCGCCGAACTGATCACTGCAGCGGCGAACAGCTCCTAAATCACCTCAAGGTGATTCAACATGCAGTTTCGCATGGCGAGAATGGGCTTGACTCTGGACTATACTCCAGGGTGTAGCGTCTAAGAGGAGCCAAGGCCATGCAAATCGGCATCGTTGCAAAGAAGATCGGTCTCAGCGTTGACGCGATTCGGTTCTACGAACGCAATGCACTGCTTCCGCGACCACCTAGAACGCAGGGTGGATTCCGTCAATATGCAGAAAGCGATGTGGAGACGCTCGCTTTCATTCGCCGAGTACAGGGTCTGGGATTCAAGCTCAGCGAAATTCGAGCACTCTTGAGGTTGCGAGGCAATCGCTTGCAGCCGTGTGCGCCGGTCCGCCGCCGATTGGAAGAAAAGCTCTCTGATGTGCAGCAGAAGCTTAGCGACCTTCACAGGCTGGAGCACGAACTGCGATTGGCTCTGCGGAGTTGCAAGAGAGAGCTACGCAACCAACCTGCTCATTGCCCCATCTTGCGAGAAAAGAATAAACGTAAACCGGAGAGTGCCGAGTGAAAGTTGAGGTCTTATACGTCGCAGACTGCCCGACTCACCCTGAGGCGGTGAGGATGGTTAGACGCATCCTGGCCGCAGAAGGTGTAGAGGCGGAAATCCACGAGGTGCTAGTGAGGAATGAAGAGATGGCCAGCGAACTTGGATTTTGCGGTTCTCCGACAATCCGAATCAATGGACGAGATGTCGCGGGAGAGTCGGGGGACGCTCGGAGTTTCGCACTGAGTTGCCGTTTGTATCCAGGATCGAAGCAGGTTGGCCTTCCACCAGCGGAGATGGTTCATCGGGCAGTGCTTAAAGCCCGGCAAGGGGCCATACCGTGAAAAGGGGCACGAGCATTTCGGTCTCCGTGGCGGCAATCGTGAGTTCCGTGAACGGAGGGTCCAAGTTGTGACTGAGCACAAGGGAGCTTGCTGTAGTTCACCAGCAGCGATCTGCTACTGGTTCGCTGCGTCTCTGATCGCGTGGGGAGTACTTAGCTTCATAGGTTTGTATTGGCGTTCTCTTCATGCGCTGTCTGCCGCCAGGATCCTTTTCGCCGTGGCAATCGGCTGTGTTGCCGACTGGCTCAGGAATCACACTCTGCACTGCGCTATCACTGGGCCACTATTCTTGCTCTCTGCCGTCACCTTCTTAATGTCAGACGTGAGTTTGGTTCACGTCAACAAACTCTTGGTTTGGCCATTCGTTCTCATCGGAGTCGGCATTGCGTTTCTAGTGGAATGGCGCTTTCCGCAGCGTTCCGTATCGTAGCTGTGGGGAGCCGAATGCACTTTCCAGCGTTTGCCATTTGCTTTTAGAGAGGAAAGATCCATGAATACTGAGGCCGTTGGCGCTACTGGCAAACCCTCCTCGAAGGCGGCGCTTGCCGCTGCGATTTCAGCTGTCGGAAGTGTCCTGGCTGCAGCGACCTGTTGCTTGCCGGTGCTTCCGTTTGTGCTCGCTGCTGGAACGGCAAGTAGCGCCAGGTTTTTCTCTTCCTACGTCGGCGCCCTTCGCCCATATCTTTTGGGAGTGTCGGTTCTCTTGATTGCTCTCGGGTTTTATCAAAGCAGACGCGCCACCCAATGCAATTGCAAACCGAGTGTTCTCAGCCAAGTGGTTCTGTGGCTGTCGGCTCTGATTGTGGCCATCTCAATTCTGCTTCCGCAGGCATTCGCAGATCTTGTGGAGAGGCTGCTATGAAGCGTCGGAGCATTGGTCTAGGTCTCACCGCTCTCGCCGTCTTTGCTGGCCTGTTTTACCTGTACGGTGGACACCAGACTCCGAGCGGGCAAGCACCTCTCGCCGATCTAAATTCGGCGAACCTGAGTGAACTCAAGGATGAGTTCAATGGGGACAAAGCGAACGTGCGCATACTGGTACTCCTTTCGCCGACTTGACCAATCTGCGTGCGGGGGGCCTCCGCACTCGAAGCATTACTGGAGTCACAGTCAGACTCGCATCTGCGCGCGTTCGTAATTTGGGAACCGGTACTGGCTACGGACTTGAGTGCACCTTCGACCATCGCTCTCCGGCGCATACGCGATCCGCGGGTGAAGCAATACTGGGATCGAAACCGAGTTCTCTCCCATGCGATGGGCGAGCATGATCGTCCGAGCGTGGTCTGGGACTACATCGCGGTTTATAAGCCAGAACAGACCTGGACAGAGGCGCCGCCGCAACCCGAATTCACGGGCCGTCCGGTGGTGCGCTTCATCGAAGGAACGCGAACGGCATTGAACACTATTTATTCGGAACCGAGAAACTAAATGCAGCTGCTCCAGGATAGAGTCAGGATGCAGTGCCTTGGGCGGCGTG
>QHYM01000446.1 GCA_003223295.1 Acidobacteriota bacterium
CGTTTTTGTTTTATGAGGCAAAGGGGCTCAGGAAGTAAGGAGAGATTCGGGGAGTGGATCAGTTTCCGAGTCCGGCATCATCCGCCGCAACTCGCAGCAAAGTAATCGAGCTTTCAAACTTCCTACAATCGGACTTCGGGAGAGTTAGAAGGCAGATGATTGCATAACAATGTCGGCTCCTCGACCCGAGTAGACTGTGGTTTATCGACGACCGCAGGCTCGGGAGAAAGGAGCCGAACATGATGATTATAGGCGTAGATTACCACCCGAGCTTTCAAGCGATTGCATTTTTAATGGAAGAGACCGGTGAATGTGGTGAACAGGAACTGAACCACAGTGATGGACAAGCAGAGAAATTCTATCGAGAGCTGAAGCAGCGAGGAATCTGCGTACGGGTAGGAATGGAGGCTACCGGATATTCACGCTGGTTCGAGCGGCTGCTCGCTGAATTAGGTTTCGAGCTGTGGATCGGCGATCCCGCGGAAATCAAAACCAGGCGAGTGAAGAAGCAGAAGACCGACCGCAAGGATGCCCAACTCTTGCTCAGACTGATGCGGGAAAATAACTTTCCGCAAATCTGGGTACCGGGCCCGGAGAATCGGGATCTGCGACAACTGTTGTGGCACCGGCATCGGTTGGTACAAATGCGCACGCGGATCATGAATCAACTGCAGGCGCTGGCGATGAACGAAGGCTATCGCTGGAAGAAAAAGCTGTTCAGCGAACAGGGGCGAGCGCAGTTAGAGAAGCTCTCGTTGGCTCCCTGGGCCAGTCGGCGTCGGCAAGAGTTGTTGGAGCTGTTGGACCGCCTGAATCCGACCATTGAGGAGTTAACCGCAGCCGTCGAGCAAGAAGCCAGGAAACGGCCCGACGTGCTGCGGCTGATGACGCATCCCGGTGTGGGCCCGCTGACAGCGCTCGCTTACGTGATGATCATCGGAACTCCGGAGCGATTTCACTGCGGCAAGCAGATCGGCACGTACGTGGGGATGATTCCGAGTGAGGACTCCAGTGCTGGCAAGCAACGGCTGGGGCACATCAGCAAACAAGGCAACTCCTTGTTGCGATTCTTGCTGGTGGAGGCCGCCCAGGCGGCCGCACGAAGCAATCCGGAGTGGCGACGTCGGTACATTCACCTGGCGATGCGTCGACACAAGAGCATTGCCAAGGTAGCGATGGGGCGGAAGTTGGGGGTTCGCTTGTACTGGATGTGGCGGAATGGATGTGCGTATTCGCCGTCGTTGGAGTTCGGTTCGTACGTGGGACAGCTCGGTACCGGACATGGTGTGAAGTAGACGCCTGAGCAGATGAATGGGCATCCCACTCCCTGAAAAGGGAGTTTGAACTAGTAATCATGGTCGAAGTACGGATCGAAGAGATGTTTAGGTCGGACTGAAGCCGACCGCTAGATTACGAACGAGCCGTGATCGTCGATGCAGAAAAAAGAAGGCGAAAGAGAACGAGAACGAAAGAGAAAAACTCTTTTAGGTGAAAATAAAGAAGTGTCTTCAAAAAGTGCTTGACAGGGCCGACATTGTTAGAGATGTCCGGTAACGTGTGGCGGACGGGGAATGTCCTAAGAAGGGGCAGAGGTTGCTGCCGAAAGTTATCTTCGGGATTTGCGAGATACTGCCTCGCGTCGATGTGCGGGCAGCTTACAGCTGGTACTATTATCGTCCATTCCTACTCTGGGCAATCACCACTGGTCTCTTCGTGAAGTTTGCGTATGTACGTTTTTTCACTCGGTTGGGTTGGAGTCGATGCGCCATCGTTGATGTGACGATGAACGCAGTTTCCTCACTACTGAATCACATCGCGGTACCGGCGGCATACTTGGCTTGGGCACTGCCCAGACTTGCATTGAATCAAGCCTTCGGCACTGATGACGCTGACCCGGTCAACTGGGTCGCCTTGCTCCTGCTCATGGCCTTGATTAGCGCAATCTCAGACGCCCTCGTCTTGCACTTCGTTTTTAGCCAGCGACTTGGGCAGAAATGGTTCTGGCTCCTGTATGTCGTAAACACAATGTGCGTCGCGGCTGCGGCCTGTGGAATGTACTTTTTTCTTGTCGCTCATCCACCGACGGCGTAACTCATCCTCCTCCGCAACTAGGTCAGTGCCTGACGCGGTTACCGGAGAAGTGGATTTCCGACGATTGCGGCGCGTCCACAAGAAAAAACCGGGATGTCTTGGTTAGACGACGCCACCTTGTAAATCAGGTGGACGGCTGGAT
>QHYM01000177.1 GCA_003223295.1 Acidobacteriota bacterium
CGTTGAATCAACCACTGTGCAATTTGTGTGAGCGCGGAATCTAGAATGTACTGTTTGACACGGTGCCGGAGAGCACGCGGAACAGGTTGCACGACAATCTCCCATCGGCCTTGTTCAGGGCGCTTATAAAGACTGGAAATAGGCCACTCTTGTGATGGCCGTGCATTGTTTAAATACTCGACACGCAGGAACTCGTAATGTCCCCCACGCAACTGAACATCGAATCCCGAGTAAAAGTGCAATTTGAGTTCAGGAAGTTGGGGAACGGAAGCAAGTACAACCGAGACGCGCTCCGCTCCGACCGGATAGGAGAGCTTGTGAGAAATCTTCGCTCTTGAAGCCGTAGGAATAACGAATTGTTGGTCCAGTTCCATCTGCGCTCAATTCTAAATTAGTTTGCCAGCCAGCCCAACTGCTGATTAACGCGCTCGGGAAAGGGGGCTGACTTGAGAGGCAACGAAGGCCACACACATTGTGTAGGCCAGAAATCGTCAGACTCACTGTGGAAATCTAGCCACTCTTCCACAGGGGGTAGGCACAAAATTCAGGAAAACCGCAATTTGTGTGTGCTTTTCAGCATTTTGAGTCTTGCGGCATGTTGATAATAAACGGCTGCAAAATGTGTGTGTTACAATCGCAACTAGACTTAGGATCTTGTGGCCGAAAGGCCGTGGGGGTTCAAATCCCTCCTTCCGCACCAATCCTTTCCTTCCCAGTAATTCCCTTCTGTCTTATTGGATCCGCCAAGCCGAGTGCCATCATGCGGTTTCTCCTTCCCTACATTTTTCAAGAGCTTAGACGGGCCCTATTACCTGCTTGGGAAGCCAAGCACCGCCGAGTGAAGCGGGGAGTTTTTCTATGACTTTTCTAATAGTGAAGCGTGGAGGCCCAACGTTTCAGAACGGCAAAGTCAAACATGGCGCCGCCGAGTTCGGGGCACTTTATGGTGTCGCCTTCTGCGGGAAACTTACGGGCTGATGCGTTCAACAATTTTTGTGGTGCCGACGAAACCACAGCCAGAGCACCGCGAGCGCGATGAACGCACCTGTGGAATCGAGCAGCGAGTCATAGGCCGAAGCTCCGCGGCTGGCTACGAAAGCTTGGTGGACCTCATCCAGGGCGGAATAACCCGCGGCAATGAAGAGCGCGGTGATCCCCCAGGTCCAACGCCAGCCTGGCCGGTTGCCCCGCACTGCGCGGTAAAGCAAAAAGCAATACACAAAATATTCCGTGAAGTGCGCGCACTTGCGAATGATGTGATGCATGAAGTCGTACTGGGCTTGGGAGAGGCCTGGTATCAACCAGCGCAGAATCGGTTCGAGAAACCAGGCCGTGTGATCGGCGGAAAAAGTGTCCGTGGACATGGTGAAAATCACGCCTGACCACAAAATGGCCGGCCACCACGCCCGCAACCATTGGAATGGCCGCGGCGTCGGAGTCTTCGCGCGTATTTCAGACAAGCTCGGTGCGGGGCGAGGATTGCGCCAAGGTTGCGGGTCCACAACTAGGATTCCACTCTGTCTATTTTTCTCTGCACGTTTTCTCTGCGCACTTTTTCCAAATTCTTCGTTTGCGCCACGCAGTGTCTTTTCGCCTTAGCTTGATGCCCGTTCGTGCGCTCATCCTAGGCGCCGTGCCCCTACTCCATACGATAATTTGGCGCCTCTTTCGTGATGATCACGTCGTGCACGTGGCTTTCGCGCAGCCCCGCGGCAGTCACGCGAATGAATCGGCTCTTTTCCTTGAATTCCTTGAGCGTGCTCGCGCCCACATAACCCATTCCACTTCGCAACCCGCCCACGAGCTGATCTGTCAGTGCGCCCAGCTGTCCTTTGTACGGCACGCGCCCTTCCACGCCCTCGGGCACGGACTTGCCGCGCTCGCCGGTATCCTGGACCGTAGCGTAACGGTCGGAACCGGCTTCCATGGCTCCGGTCGAACCCATGCCGCGATACGACTTGAACGTTCGTCCCTGATACAGAATTGTTTCGCCTGGCGATTCTTCCGTTCCTGCGAACAGGCTTCCAATCATCACGCACGAGGCGCCCGCAGCCAGCGCCTTCGAAATGTCGCCTGAATACTTGATTCCGCCGTCGGCGATGAGCGGAACATCGGTATCTTTCGCGGCCCGCGCTGCTTCCATGATCGCCGTCAACTGCGGCACGCCAGCGCCGGTCACAACGCGCGTCGTGCAAATCGATCCCGGCCCAATGCCGACCTTCAAGCCATCCACGCCTAGAGAAATCAGTTCCTTCGCGCCTTCGTAAGTCGCCACGTTTCCCGCGATGAGTTGTGCTTCCGGCAGGCGGTGGCGGATGGCCTTAATGGCTTCCATCACGCGAAAAGAATGCCCGTGGGCGGTATCGATCGCCAGAACATCCACTTTCGCTTTGGATAGTTCCACGGCACGCTCCAGGAAATCTCCCGTTGCGCCCACCGCCGCGCCCACGCGCAGCCTGCCGTGCTCATCCTTTGCAGCCCGCGGATATTCCAACTTTTTCTGGATGTCCTTTACGGTGATCAGGCCCTTCAGATTGAAGTCCTGATCCACAACCAGCAATTTTTCGATGCGATGCTTTTGCAGAATGCGTTCCGCTTCATCCAGAGTCGTGCCCACGGGCACAGTCACCAAATTCTCCTTGGTCATCACCGAGCTGACCAACTGAGAATGATTTTTCTCGAATCGCAAATCACGGTTGGTCAAAATTCCCGTCAGGCGCGAGCCGCGAGTGACAGGAAGCCCGGAAATTTTGTACTTGTTCATGATTTCCAGGGCCTGCCGGATAGTGATGTCCGGAGAGATAGTGACCGGGTCCACAATCATTCCACTTTCCGAGCGCTTTACGCGGTCCACTTCCTCGGCTTGTTTTTCGGCGGACATACTGCGGTGCACGATGCCGATGCCGCCCTGCCGCGCGATGGCGATCGCCAGCCGCGATTCGGTGACCGTGTCCATGGCCGCAGATGCCAGCGGCACATTCAGCTTTACTTTGCGCGAGAAATTCGTGGCGGTGTCCACTTCCGTCGGCAACACCGTCGACCGCCCCGGCAAAAGCAGCACGTCGTCAAAGGTAAGAGCGTCGGGAATCGAACCGTCATTCATTCCAGCCTCACATTCAAGGATTGGCCGCCCTGAAAAAGGGGCCATAAAGCAAGGCAGCCCAGCGGGTGCCCGCTGGGCCGTTACACGAACTCATCAAATCGAAAAAATGCATCACGGTGAATGTTCCATTCTAGGGGGAGTGGCACTCTCGGTCAAGTTAAGACGCCTCTGGTCTGCTATCCTCGACGGGGAAACTTTTCTGAGATGGAGGATCATGATCCCGGAGTTCGAACCGCATCCATTGCTGAAAAACGGCCACGCCATGACCATTGCGGCGGCCTTGGTCCCACGCAAATTCAAGATTCAGCCGGCGGAGGCGCGACGTTTTAAGGTAGAAGAGGGTTCCTTTCTGCTTGGGCATTGCCATTGGCAGCCGAGAAAACGGAGGGACGCACCGGTTCTCGTCCTCGTTCACGGCCTCGAAGGCTCCAGCGATTCGAATTATATGCGCGGCATCGCCGAGAAGGCGTTCCACAGAGGTTTTCACGTTGTGCGTCTGAATCAGCGAAATTGCGGCGGAACCGAAGCGCTCACCCCGACGCTCTACAACTCCGGCATGAGCGGTGACTATCGCGCGGTTTTCGAGGAGTTCTCGAATGGTGACGGCTTCGAACAAATCTTTCTTGCGGGCTACTCGATGGGAGGAAATCTCGTCACGAAAGTGGCGGGAGAGTTTGGTGCCTCCGTGCCGAAGGCTTTGCGCGGCGTCTGCGCAGTGTGCCCGGCGCTGGACCTTGCCGCCTGCGCGGATGCGCTCGAGCGCACGGAAAATTATCTCTATCAACGCCGCTTTGTTTCCGGGCTGATGGAGCGCTATGCGCGCAAACAAAAAATGTTCCCCGATCGCTACCGGCTCAACGGCCTCGGGCCGGTTCGAACCGTGCGCCAGTTCGATGACGTCATCACCGCGCCGCAATTCGGCTACCGCGACGCACAGGATTACTACGAGCACGTCGGCGCCAAGCGCGTTGCCGCGCAAATCCGCGTGCCCTTCCTGATGATTACCGCGCAGGATGATCCCTTCGTTCCTTATGCTTCTTTTGTTGCCGCAAAAATCAGCGGCAACCCGGCGATTCGCTTCATTGCGCCGCTCCACGGCGGCCATTGCGGCTTCATTTCGAAGCACTTCGGCCCCGAGCGCTTCTGGGCCGAGCAGCGCCTCGTGGATTTCTGCCAGGAACACGCCGCTGGGTAGGCAAGTCCTCTCTCTTCACTAGCAGCTGGCCGGTACTCTGCCCGCCCGCATCAATATGCGGTGACTCCCGAATTCACGTTAGCCGAGCGGTTTTTCCAGTGAGCTGGCAAAACCCGGCGTCAGAAGTTGCGCCGGCCCATCGGCGGTAATCACCATGTCGTCTTCGCAGCGCAGTCCGAATTCGCCGACAAGGTAAATCCCGGGCTCATTCGAAAAGGTCATGCCCGGTTCGAGCACGGTCTTGCTCCCTCGCACGAGATAGGGATGTTCGTGGCCGTCCAAGCCGATCCCGTGTCCAAGCCGGTGCGTGAACGCTTTGTAGTCCGGCCCAAATCCGGCATCGGTGACCACTTTGCGAGCGGCATCATCCACGGTGCCTGACAGGCGCCCCGCGCGCGCCGCATCCAGCGCGGCATCTTGCGCTTTGCGAACAATTTCAAAAACGCGCGCTACCTTTTCAGGGGGTTTGCCCAGCACTCCGGTGCGGGTTACGTCCGATTGATAGCCCTCTACCGCACAACCTCCATCAATCAGGATGACGTCGCCCTCTTTCAGTTTTTGCGGCTTGATCGTGCCGTGCGGCAGCGCCGCGGGAGCCCCCAGCAGCACCAGAGCCCCGCCGTGCAGGCCCACCTTCGAAAAACCGCTTTCCACCAGCTTGCCGATGGTCTCTTGAGACATTCCTTCTTTGACGGACGAAAAAACGGCGCGAAAAACGTCGAACGTCGCCTCGCATGCCAGCCGCATCAATTCCAGTTCGTGCGGCGACTTGCGCCCGCGGCAAGCGATGGTCAAAGGGTCCGCGGAAACGCATTCGAGCCCCGGAGCAGCTGAACGCAGATGGTCGTAGAAAGTGAAGGACGCGGTCTCTTCCACACCAATTCGTCCCGTGCGGATCCCGCGATCCGTCAGAGCCGTTGCGGCGATTTTCGTGGGGCTTTGGTCCTCCTGCCAAATGCGAACTTCCGCCGGGAATTGCAGCTTTTCGCGCATCCGCCCTTCTTCGAATGCCGGCACGACGATAATCGGATCACCCGTGCGCGGAAGCACCAGGGCGAGAAGCCGCTCGCTCATCCCCCAACGAATGCCCGTGAAGTAATAGAGAGAAGTCCCAGGCGCGACGAACAACGCGTCGTACTTCGGCTCCAGTTCAGTCATCAATCTCTGAGCGTGCTGGAGCCTTTCGCGATACTCGTCGGGAGTAATTGGATGAACTCGCGAGCCCAGCGGCTTAAGGCCGGAGAACGCTTCGGGGAGAGAATCGGCTTCGGTATGAGGATTTGTTTTGGTGAGCGTCGCGAGCCCTGCGACGGGCAAAGCGGCGCTGCCCTTCAGGAATCCTCGGCGCGATGGTTGAGCGGGAGCACTCGAAGTTTGTTTTCGCATGGCAGAGAAGAGCTTTATCTGTGCGGTCTTCTCTTGTCAAGGCGCATCACTCCGCACGCGCAAAAAAAAAACGGGAGGCGCTCGGAGAGGACCCCCCGGAAGCGATCCTGGAAGCGAAGTTTAGAAAACGAACTTCAATCCAAGAGTCATGGAACGAATTCCCCCGCTGAAGAACTTGTCAGGCCGCAGGAAGTTCGGGTCGTCGGGTAACGCATACCCTTGGGTCGTGGTTGCGGTGGTAACACCGGCCAGGCTGAAAACGTTGCCGTTGCTGAGAGCGAAGTTGGGGTGATTTAGGATATTGAATATATCCGCCTTCACCAGCAAGTATTTCCCCTCGCCGAAATAGGTCTTCTTTCCGATCGAGAAGTTCAGCACGCTGAATCCCGGCGTGGTGATGCTGTTGCGGCCAACGTTGGTCCGGACTCCCAGACCGGCGTCAACATATTTTGCCGCCGTATCAGCACCGGTGACTCCATCCACGGCCAAGTAGCCTACAACATTGTCACCTGGGTTGCAGGTCAAGCTCGTATTGCCACCGCCTGCTGGAGCACAGATGTTGACGACTGAAGAGATGCCCCCGGCCAGGCTCGCCCCGAAGGGATTGAACATAACGCGATCTCCAGCGGAGTCGCCGTTCTTGTTCACATCGCTTCCCGTCTGGAGAGTGACCGGCTGCCCTGTTTGAGCCAGAAACACGGAGCCCAGTTGATAACCGTCCAACAAGGCCTTCAGCATGCGGTTTTCCGTCTTGACCCGCGGAATGTCATAACCCCAGGAGAGGGCCACCTTGTGCCGCACATCCAGGTCCGAACTGGCCCAGTCTTCGGAGAGCCGGTTGGTATCCTGACCGCGCCTGGGATTCAGGAGGCTGGTGAAGAACTCATTCGTCGAGTTGTCTGTGGTGTGAGAATACGTGTAGTTGGCGTTGAACGTGAGCCCGTACCGGGACCGTTGCGTAAAGTTCACAGACCCGGCGTGATATTTACTGCCTCCGAGTGGTGGATCGGAGGTCACGTTCGCTAGGAACCCGAACGGGGCGTAAATATTGCTGTTAAAGGCGCTCCATGGTGCAAGTGTAGGCGCGTTAGCTGGGACAGTTGCGGGAACGTCCTGAGCGCGGAAATATTCCGGCAGGGGAGCCAGCCCGGCGTCGAACCCGCTGATGCGGTTGCGACGGAATTGTACCGGCAATTCCACCCCGCGAGTGCCAAGATAACGGACCTCGACTGTGGCATTCCGGTAGATCTCGTGCTGAACACCCAAGGACCAAGTCATGATTTTGGGCAAAACGGTATCATCAATAAAGGAGGTCGTGAGACCACGCGCCTCTGCCTGCGAGGCAGGAGGAATGTAAGTGGCTGGCAAGCCTCCGCCCGACAAGAAACAACATGTACCTGGGCCGCCAGCACTGCCATTTGCCAAGAAACTCGCGCACCAAGAAGGAGCATTCGACAAGCCGCAGGCAGAGAATTCGTCCATTTCGCTCTGCAACTGCGGGGGCAAAGTGATAGAAGCGAAGTTTTGGAACTTCCAGCCATAGGAAATTCCGCCTCCTCCGCGAATCGAAGTCTTGCCCTTTCCGGTCGGGTCAAAGGCGAACCCGATGCGCGGGGCAACGTTGTTTTTGTCCGTCTTCGGCTTGCCGAAGATAATTACGTTGGGAACATTGGAAATGGCATTCAGGGCTTGGGAGTTTCCACCGACAGGATTTGTCCAGTATTCATATCGCAGGCCAAGATTCAACGTCAGGCGCGAGTTAAATTTGAAGTCGTCCTGAGCATACCCGGCAAACAGGCTTTGCGTACCCAGGAAACTTCCAGTCCCCGCATTGCGGAGAGTCCTGCTCGAAACGTCCGGCACTTGATCGTCTATGAAACCCTCCGTGAAGTTATACCAATTGTCTCCATTGCTTCTGGGGAGGAAGAACTGCGGATAGATAAAATGCGTGTACTGGCCGCCGAACTTGAAGGTGTGTTTCCCATGTGTCCAGGAAAAATTGTCCAGCACCTGATAGGTATTCTGCTTCTGGAACTGGTTATCGGCAGGTCCGATGGTGTTGAACCCGAGATCGCCGAGGGTTACATCCCCCGGACAAGTGGTGCACGGATTCTGGAAAAACTGGGAGAAGTAGGAGTATTGCAGCCGCACATCATTCAGCAAGTGGCTGTTGATGGTCCACGCATCGGTCAATGCAATCTTGCGGTTGCGGACCAGCAGGTTCTGATTGAAAACTGCCTGAGTGGAATTTACGGGATTGATGAATTTTTCCTGATTAAACGTGAACCTCGTGCCCAACTGGTGTTTTCCTCGCGTGTAGTCCGTATTGAATTGAACGTCGTGCTCGCGCTGAAACACCGGGCTGATGATGGTGAGATCGCCGATAGGAATGTTTGGCGTACCCGTGCTGGGATCCCCAGCAGTTTCTCCTGGGCAATGCACGC
>QHYM01000130.1 GCA_003223295.1 Acidobacteriota bacterium
CCAGGAAAGCGAACTGGCGGTCGTTTCGTGCCCGGCGAGAAAGAGCGTAATGGTTTCATCGCGGAGCTGCTTGTCGGTCATGCGCGTGCCATCTTCGTCCTGCGCATGAAGAAGCATGGAGAGAAGATCGCCGGCGTCACGTCCTGAAGCGCGGCGTTCGCGGATAATGCGGTAAAGAATGCTCTCGATGAAGGCGATTTCGCGCTTGATGCGAAGGTTGGTGGGCGTGGGCACCCAATGCGGAACAAAGAGCGTGCGCCGGAAATTGGCGCCGAGTTCCAGAAGCAGCTCCAGCGATTTGCCGACGTCTTGCGCGTCGCCCGCAACATCGGCATCAAACAGCGTTTTTACCACGATTTTCAGGGTGAGCCGCATCATCTCCCGATGCACGTCGCGCTCTTCGCCGCCGCGCCAGCTTTCCAGCATGCGTTGCGCGTATTGCACCATGGTCTCCGCGTACGAGGCGATGCGCGCGCGGTGAAATGCGGGTTGCGCCAGCCGCCGCTGCCGCAGCCAGAAATCGCCTTCGCTGGTCAGCAGGCCATCGCCAAAAACGTGCCGGTTCGCGCGCAGCACGCGGCCTTTGACGTAGCGGCGCGGATGGCCGACCAGCACCTCCTCGATGAGGTCGGGGTGATTGACAAAAATATTGCGAAAATTGACGACGCGGATGCCGACAATGTCACCGTAGCGCGCCAATTCCGTGAACATTTCCAGCGGGCTTTGGTTCAACGCACGGAAAGACCAGCCTTTGAGTCCCGTGTAGGGGCCAGGAGGGAATTTGGCGCGGCGCGGCCACATACCTCAATGCTATGCTGCACGTCTCTGAGGGTCAAACGCGGTACATGCTTGTACAAGCTCCACATTATTGCGCGCGCAGTGCTCGAATGAGGAAGCCTCCGCGGCGAACATCCAGCGTGACGTGGGTGAGGCCTGCGGCTAGCAACCTTTTGCTGGCGGTCGCCGGATCAAGAGGCACAAACGTACTCTTGATGTGAGTAACGCGATGAAACCATCCGTCAGGAATATCGAACGCAAGAAAAACGCCCCCCGGTCGAAGCACGCGATAGACCTCTGAAAACGCGCGATCCTGCCATTCGATGGATTTCAAATGATGCAGCATGAGAATAGCAATTGCCGATGAGAATGTGCCATCAGCGAAAGGAAGGGCTGCGGCATCACCCTGGATTATGCTGACGTTCGAATGGCTTGCCCTTGTACCGAGTTTCAACGCGGACGGGTGATCGTATTCGAGGCTGGTAACGCGAGCTGTGCGCTTAGCCAACTCCATGGTCGCAGGGCCAGCGCCAGCGCCAAGTTCCAAAACATGGTCACCCAAGGCTGAGCCGTGGAGCATCCATGGCAGCAATTCGCGACGCGTGAGATAGCGCCAAAGCGCCGAGCCGCAATACCATTTCTCGAATCGGTTCATCAATCTCTCTGAGCGTTTCCAAGTCTACTCACTCTATCGTGATGGGCGGACTATTGCAGCAAAACGCGGATGCGGCGGAGAGAAGAAGCAAATTGGTCGGCATTGTAGGCAGAGGGGTTCTCAAGCTGCTGGAAGAGGGCGTTGATGGCGGCGCGGACTTCGGCGGCATTCGCGGGCTTCGTTTCGCGGCTGTAGGCAATATAGAGCGAATCCATGGCCATGGCGGCTTGCTCCGCGGCGCGCTCATCGGACAGCGCGATATTCTCCGCGTCATCGGGAATGCGCTGCAACATCCGTAACGCGATGGCTTGATCGTATTGCATGATGGCGAGCCGCTCGGCGATGCGCTGCGCCAAGGGCGCTGCTGCCGAAGCCGCTGCGGCCACCGCGTTGCGGTCGGGACTGAGCTTGCTCATCTCGTCGGAAACGAGAAGCATTTGCCGATCGAGCTCCTGGGCGTTGGCGGAATCAATCTGTTTCGCCAGCAGACGAAACAGCGCGTAGCGAGAAGCGTTCCACGCCGGATCGCCAGGACGCCGTCCCACATATCCATGCCCCTGCCGCCAACTGTCTTTCGCGGGCCCCAGCGCGTGATGGCAGGCAAAGCAAGAAAGCTCGGCATACTCGGGCCAGACATCTTTCTTGTCGAAGCGTTCGTTCTTCGCGCGCCACGTGAGCCGGTCCATCGCTGCGCGCAGTTGCACTGCCTGGCCAGCGCCCCACTCGCGCACGCCGACCCAAGCCGGATCCTCCGCGGGTTTTCCCGGCTCAGATTCGCGCGGAACTTTCCAGTGCCGCGGCATCACTGCGGAAAAAGAATCCAGCTCGAAATACAAATCGGGATGCCCCGCGGCGATCATTTCGTGGTCGACAAATTTATTCTTTGTGCCGAGGTGGCACTCGAGACATTTTTCGGTGCGATGAATCACGTTGCGCGTATCCTGCATTCCCAGTGCGACGGATTTTTCGTGGGGCCAGGAGCGCGTGGTATGCGGTCCGAGCCACGCCGAAGCCGGCCCGTGACAGTTCTCGCAGGATACGCCTTCGGAGATTTCAAACGCGCGTCCGCGCTGTTCTGGCGTGGCGTACAACGTGTGGCACGCCAGACATTTTGAAGCATCCTCCGCCTTTGCGCCCAATTTCAGGATACGTGCCATGCGCTCGCCAACATCCCCGGTAAGCGCCTGATACGCGCGGCTGTGCCTGTCCTGAAGGATCCAGGTCGAGTATTCATTCTGCAGGATGCGGCTGCCCGCGATGGGCTTCACGCTTCCATGGCAGCTCGTAGCCGCGCACGATCCCGGACCAATGTATTTAACGGGCTCCTTCTCCTGCCCAAGCAACAAGCAGGGTGGCAAGAGCATTGAGCAGACGATGAATCGCAAGAGGAAGAACGTTGTCGCGTCGCGCATTCGGTGTGCCGGAGAGTCTGTTCGCTTATATCGTTTGCAGCGCGGATAAGTCAACGGATTGGGTTGTCTTTTTCGCGACGCGCGGCGAAAAGCAAAACGGGCGCTATTTACACGGTGCTTTTCGCTCAGTAGTATGCAGGAGATTCAGCACTCCAACCTGCGCCACGCATTTCTCGAAGCCTGCGCGGCGACTTGTGCGCGAGACGGAACGACGTGATCTTCGACGATCTTCGGGCCATCCAGCTTCGCTGCGGCTTTCTGCCCACAGCGGAGCTCGAAGGACTTTCCCAGCACACGCAAACCCCGCTCTACCAGATTCACAGCGTCGCAAGCTTTTACCCGCATTTTCATCTCGCACCACCAGCCAAAGCGGAAATTCGCGTCTGCGCAGACATGAGCTGTCATCTCAACGGCGCTTGCGAGCTGCGCGCCGAACTCGAGCGACGGTTTGCCGGCTCCCGACGCGAAGACGTGCAGATTCGTGACGTCTCCTGCCTCGGACGCTGCGATCATGCCCCGGCCGCTTCGATCAACGATCAGATTTTCACGGGTGTTAGCGCCGGGAGCGCCGAGCAAATCATGCGCAGCGCGCTTCGCGGCGAAGAAGTTCGCGAGGCGCGTCCCGACCAGGCGCGCTTTGCCTGCAAGGCTGATCCTTATGGCGACGGCGAAAAATATGGGGTGCTGCGTAAGGTCACGCAATCGCACGCATGGGATGACGTCCTCGCACAGCTCAAAGTTGCTGAACTTCGCGGCATGGGTGGCGCCGGTTTTCCAACGAGCATGAAGTGGGATCTGGTTCGGAAACAGACCGATTCCGTGAAGTATGTCGTGTGCAACGCCGATGAAAGCGAGCCGGGCACGATCAAGGATCGCTTCATCATGACGAATCTGCCGCATCTGGTCATCGAAGGCATGATCATCGCAGGTCTTGTTACCGGCGCGAAGCGGGGCATTCTCTATATCCGGCACGAGTACGCCCTCCAGGAGGACATTCTCAGCGCAGAGATTCGCCGGTGTCGCAGCGCCGGTTTGCTCGGAAAGAAAATCCTTGGCAGCGATCTCGACTTCGATCTCGAAGTTTTTGTAAGTCCCGGCGGCTACATTTGCGGAGAAGAAAGTGCGCTGATCGAAGCCATCGAAGGCCATCGCGCCGAGCCGCGCAACAAACCGCCATTTCCAGGCCAGATCGGACTGTGGCAAAAGCCGACGGTCATCAACAACGTCGAAACATTCATTAACGTGCCGCAGATTCTTGCGCGCGGCGTGGATTGGTTCGTCGCGCAAGGCGCCAACGGCTCGCGCGGGCTGAAATTTGTCGGCGTTAGCGGCCACGCGGCACACCCCGGGGTTTTTGAAGTGCCCATGGGCACGACGATGCGCGAAGTAATCTTCAATCATGCGGGCGGCATTCGTGGCGGCCGCCAACTGAAGGCGTTCGCGCCTTCCGGTCCATCGTCCGGCTACTTGCCCGCTTCGATGATTGACGTTTGCCTTGACTTTAAAGCTCTCGCTGACGCGGGCTCTATGCTCGGCTCCGGCGCTATCATCGTTTGTGACGACACGACTTGCATGCTAGACATGGCGCTGAACGCTGTGCGCTTTTACCGCAATGAATCTTGCGGCAAATGCGTGCCGTGCCGCATCGGCTCGCAAAAAATGGCCGACTTGCTCGGTCGCTGGACTCAAGGCAATGTCCCCGAGCCACAATATCGCTCTGACCTCGCGCTCCTCGACGATCTTTCGCAGGCCATGAGCCAGACGTCGATCTGCGGCCTCGGCCAGATCGCTCCCGCGCCGATTCAATCCGTGTTGAAGCATTTTCGCGCCGAGATTGATGCGCACGTTTTGCAAGGGCAATGTCCCAGCGGGATTTGTTTCACTGCGGCATCGCGCGCCGGAGAAGTGCAGCGCGTGGGAATTCGCCCCTAACATGACCACCTCCGTCACACCACCGGGGATGATCGAGATCGGCATTGACGGGAAACCCGTGCGCGTGCCGAACGGAACAACCGTTTTCGATGCTGCGCGCATAAACGGTATCAGCATTCCTACCCTGTGCCACCTGCAAAACCAAACTCCCGTGGGCGTTTGCCGTCTGTGCGTTGTGGATACCGGCGCGCGTGTACTCTCCGCCTCCTGCGTGCGTCCGGTGGAACCGGGCATGAAAGTGGTCACTAACTCGGAAAAGGTTTTGAATGTGCGCAAGACTTTGCTTGAGCTGCTGATGTCCGATCATCCTTCGCCGTGCGCGCGGCAGGAAAAGTCCGGTGATTGCGAACTCGAAGCGCTTGCGAAAGCCGCGGGCATCAGTCAGCCGCGTTTTGCGAAGCGATCCGTGGCTCGCGGCAATGACGATTCCTCGCTCGCCATCGCCGTCGATCATGATGCTTGTATCCTCTGTGACCGCTGCATTCGCGGCTGCGACGAAGTCAAAAATAATTTCGTCCTCGGGCGGATGGGAAAGGGTTATTCCGCGGGGATCGCCTTCGACCTGAACGCGCCGATGGGCGACTCGACGTGCATTTCCTGCGGGGAATGCATGGTTTCCTGCCCCACGGGTGCGCTCACCAACAAAGGTCTTGCTGGAACGGCAATCGCCGGCGGTCCGGGCGCGGAGATTTTTGAGGCGGAAGAACTTTTGCAGATACCTGTTTTCAAGGGCGTTTCCGGGACGTTTCTGGAGTTGAATCGTGGCGCCATCGTAAATCGGCACTTCCGCAAGGGCGAGGTGATTTGCCGCGAAGGCGAATTTGGTTCCACCGCGTTTTACATCGTCGAAGGCCGGGCCAAAGTTTCTATTTCCACACCCATCGCGCACGTCAAGACGCAGGGAGGCGCGAAAGGGTTCTTCAACCGGCTGACCAGCACGCTCGTTGGCCGCGAAGAAGATAAGCGCGAAGAAGAAGCTCGCGACCGCACCATTCCTATTGACGCTTCCGTGGACCTCTCCTACGGCAACCCCGTCGCCGAACTCGGTCCTGGTGATCTGTTCGGCGAAATGACGTGCATGAATTTCTATCCGCGGTCCGCCACGGTCATCGCGGAGTCCGACGTTGTTGCCTACGAGATGCTGCGCAACGTTCTGGACATCATGCTTAAGAACAAGACGTTTCGCGCGCAGCTCGACGAGACCTACCGCCGCCGCGCGCTCGAGAATCACCTTCGCGGAGTGCCGATGTTCGCGGACTTGTCGCCGGAGTTTATTGGACACCTCAAAGAAGGCGTCGAGCTTCAGCGCTTCGCTCCGGGGCAGGCGATCGTTCAACAAGGCGAACCCGCCGATAGCTTCTACCTCGTTCGAATCGGGTTTGTGAAAGTCTCAGAGAATTATCCCGGCGGCGAAATGGTGCTGGCTTATCTCTCGCGTGGCGATTATTTCGGCGAAATCGGTTTGCTCGGCGGGGGCGTTCGAACAGCCACGTGTACGGCCCTCGATCACGTCGAACTCGTTCGCGTCTCCGGGGACGATTTTCGGGACATGGTCGCGCGCTTCCCCAGCGTTCGAACGGGTCTTGAGGCTGTCGCTGCCGAGCGTCGCGCCGCCAACCAGCAACGCCTGCAAATGGTGCACAGTGTCCCCATCGACCAATTCTTATCTCAAGGTTTGATGGAAGCGCAAAGCCTGCTCATTCTCGATTTGCAAAACTGTACGCGCTGCGATGCCTGCGTCAACGCGTGCGCTGATGCGCACGACGGAGTCACGCGCCTGGTGCGCGACGGCTTGCGCTTCGACCGCTATCTCGTCGCTACCAGTTGCCGCCAATGCCGCGACCCGCTTTGCATGGTTGGCTGCCCCGTCGGCTCGATTCGCCGCCGCAATTCGCTCGAAGTCATCATCGAGGATTGGTGCATCGGCTGCGGACTGTGCGCGCGCAATTGTCCCTACGGCAATATCAATTTGCATCCCTTTGAAGTCCTGGCTGACGATCCGGAAAATGCCGGACGCAAGAAGGCGGTCATCAAGCAAAAGGCCACATCCTGCGACCTCTGCACGCACTTGAAGGAACCTAGCTGTGTTTACGCGTGCCCGCATGATGCAGCGCATCGCGTCGACCCGAAGGCGTTTTTCGGGGAAATGCTCAGCCAGGGCGGTGCGAAATGAGAATTGACCGCACGCATCGCGCTTCGGCCTTCGCATCGCTTGCGATGCTCGTGGTCTCTGCAATCGTATATGTCATCTACGCTCTCCATGCACCGCAAGGTCCGCGCGGTGGAAGCGCCATCGGCCTGCTCTTTGGGGTCATCGGGTTCAACTTCATGATTTTTGCTGCTCTACTCGGCGCGAGAAAGCGTGTGCCCACCTGGCGCCTTGGCCGAGCGCAGGCGTGGATGCGCGGTCACCTCTGGCTCGGCCTCCTGGCGCTGCCGATGATTCTTTTCCATGGCGGTTTTCATTTTGGCGGTGCGCTCACACGCGCGCTGATGTGGCTGCTCATCGTAACGGTTGCAAGTGGCGTTTTCGGCGCCGCCCTGCAGCACTACATCCCGCCTAGAATGACCAGTGCTGTGCCGCTCGAAACTATCTACGACGAGATCAGCCATGTCCGCCTGCTTTTGTGCGAAGAGGCCGACCGGGCAGTGGAGGCCGTGTGTGGGAATCTCGGAATTGCAAAACCTTCTGGGGAAGAAAATCAGCGCGCCGGCGGTTTCACGGCGCTGCGTCCGATAGCAGCCGCGGCCGTTCCGTTAAGAACGTCCGCAGCGGTTAGTGCCGGTGCCAGCGCTGCAGTCGCCACCGCCGCTGAACTTATTTTGCTGAGCCAAGAAGAAAGCGCGCCGTTGCGCAGTTTTTATCTGAACGAGATGCGGCCCTTTCTCGAGCGTCCGGGAAAGAGAAGTCAACGCCTCGCGGATGCGGCAACAGCAAGCAGCGCCTTTGCCAGTTTGCGCACTCTTCTGCCCGCGGCCGCACACGCCGCGCTCACCGACCTTGAAGGCATTTGCAGCGAAGCGCGCCAGCTGGCGCTGCAGGAGCGCCTGCACCGCTGGTTGCACGGCTGGTTGCTGGTGCACATTCCGCTTTCCCTTGCTTTGATCTTTCTTGGCACACTTCATGCGGTGATGGCGCTGCGGTTCTGAGGAGAAGGGATTCTGTGTTTCGGCGTTCTTCATTCGCAATTGACTGACTGCTGACGACTGAGAACTGACGACTGCTCCATGGCGCGCACACGCACAACCAAGAAACTTGCCCAGCGCATCGACCTTAATTATTTCAAGAGGCCGACGCCGCTCAAGCGTGCCAAATTCTGGCTCAGTTTGGCTTTCCCGTTTCTCGCCCTAGTCTGGATCGCCTGGCGCGGCTCTTCTGGCGACCAGCGCGTTTACTCGAGCGGACGCCTGTCACAAGCCCACGCGGTACTCGAAAGAGAATGTGCGGCCTGCCACGTGCGGCAAGCCGGCGCGTTTTCCGCGAAAGCCGCCGATAACGCCTGCCTCGATTGCCATGACGGGCCCGCTCATCATCCTTCGCAAGTCGCTGCACTCGATTGCTCAACCTGTCATACCGAACACCGTGGCCGCATCAACCTTTCTGTCGCGAGCGATCCAGCTTGCGCCCAATGTCACGCTGACCTGAAGAGCAGCCACCCTGATACGCAATTTGCTTCACGAATCCACAGTCTCCAGGACGGTCATCCCGAATTCGCGGCGCTGCGCTCTGTCGCCGGCGTTCCGACCAGCGATCCAGGCACGATCAAGCTGAATCACGCGATTCACATGAAGCCGATTCGCCGGGGGCCAAACGGCCTTCTCGTCAATCTCGAGTGCGGCAATTGCCACCGCCCGACAGCCGCCGACGTGGACCTGACCTATTCGGATGCGAACTATCGCGCCGCGACAGTCAGTTATAAGGACAGCGATGAGTTTCTCATGGTGCGCGTCGATGGGCTAAAAACGCCTAAACCCGTCACCGGACGTGAACTGATGGCGCCCGTAAAATTCGCCAACGCTTGCGCGGCGTGTCACCTGCTCACATTCGACAAGCGCTTCGATGAAGGCGTTCCGCACGACAAACTAGAAGTCATACATGCGTTCTTGACAAAGAAGTTCCAGCAATTCATCGCCGCTCATCCGGGCGAGGTCCGAGTGCAGCGGGATCCCAGTCGCGATCTGAGCGGCAAACCTCTTCGCGCGCAAGTGCGCGTTTTCACTCCAGCGCAATGGGTAGCCGAACGAACAGCCGAAGCGGAAGATCTTCTCTGGCGCAAAACCTGCAAGCAATGCCACGCGCTCACAACTTCACCAGGCAAATCCTTGCCCCAAGTGGCCGCAGCCAACACAAGAACTAAATGGATGCCGCACGCGAAGTTTGACCACGACGCGCATCGCGGGTTCACCTGCGTAAGCTGTCACGCGAAAGCTCTGACAAGCACGGAGACGAGCGACATCCTGCTGCCGGGAATTGCAACTTGTAAAACCTGCCACGCCCGTGGCCCCGGTCACGCGGAATCGCGTTGCTCGGAATGCCACACCTACCACGATTGGTCGAAGCGCAAGGAAGTCACACCGAAATTCACGCTTCCCTCCCTGCGCACTGGCGGGCAATGAAGACACGACATGCAGGTTTTGCTGTTGGGGAAAATGTTCTGAACTCGCGAGAGAATCAGCGTCCCACTAACACCATCATGTGTTCCGGATAGCGCATCCCCGCCGCCGCACCGTGCGGCGCTACTTCGTCAATCCTTTTCAGATCGTGTGGCGAGAGCTTGACGTTCAAAGCGCCGGCATTTTCTTCGAGATATTTCCGCCGTTTCGTGCCAGGAATCGGAATGATGTCCTGCCCCTGCGCCAGCAACCAGGCCAACGCTAGTTGCCCGGGTGTGCAGGATTTCTCTTTCGCAATCGCCTCGACCCGCGCCACAAGATCCAGATTCTTCTGAAAATTCTCTCCCTGGAAGCGCGGGGAGTTCCTGCGGTAATCGTCCGGGGCAAAATCCTCAAAGCGTTTGATTTGGCCCGTTAGGAATCCACGCCCCAAAGGGCTGTAAGCCACGAAGGCGATGCCGAGTTCGCGCGTCGTGGGGAGAATCTCGTCTTCCGGATCGCGCGTCCACAGGGAATACTCGGTTTGAAGCGCGGCGATGGAGTGGACTTTGCGCGCGCGCCGCATCGTGCTTGCGGAAGCCTCCGACAATCCCAGATAACGCACCTTTCCGGCCTTTACCAGCTCCGCCATAGCGCCCACGGTCTCTTCGATCGGCACCTGCGGGTCGACGCGATGCTGATAGTACAAATCGATGGTGGCCACGCCCAAGCGCTTCAAGCTCGCTTCGCAACACGCCCGCACGTATTCCGGCCGGCCGTTGACGCCGCGCACTGCCGGATTCGCCTTGTCACGCACAATGCCAAACTTCGTTGCAAGAAAAACCTTTTCGCGGATGCCTCGAATCGCCTGGCCCACCAGCACTTCGTTGTCTCCGTAGCCGTAGACGTCCGCCGTATCCAGAAACGTGATGCCCAGCTCGATCGCGCGATGAATCGTTGCGGTCGACTCCGCATCGTGCCGTGGTCCATAAAACTCCGACATTCCCATGCAGCCAAGACCCAGGGCGGAAACGAGCGGGCCGTTTTTTCCAAGTGGACGTAGTTGCATCACCTTCTCCTGATTGAGGGCATTGTTTTGGATGAACATTTTACGGCATCGGATACCTTGCAACCGAGAAAGTTTGCATCTTTCGCCGCAACGAACCGCTACAATGAAAAGGTTTTCGCAGACCGCCGCGCCTCGAAAAAACATTTGCGCAACGGGACATAGGGCGCCGGGGAAGAGCCACAAAAACAAGCATGGGTCGGCACATTTTTTCAATTATGTTGAGCTTGGTTGCCGCGATAACCAGTGGCGCCATCTTCCTGGTTTCTCTCTTTCACCAGTTTGCCATCGTGGAAATTGCGGCAAGTCTCCTGACGGGCTTGCAGGTATTTTCCCTCGGTTCGGCGATTGCGGACATGCTCGAAAAAAAGAAAAACGCAAGTCGCCTAAGGAATTCCTGGGTCATTGTGTTTACGGTGTTCGTGATCGCCTTCTATTCTTTCACTCGATACCTTCATTGAGGGGCGGGAATTTCGAAGCAACTAATCCGCCGGCAGGGACAGAATTCGGACGGAGAGAGTGGAGCATTGCTGTTCGGGTGACTTCACCCTTGATTCTTTTGCGGGGTTATGCGGCCACCAGCGTGAGACCGGCCTTACGGCTCGACTTACTGTCTTTCTCCAGCAACTCACGCTCGGCGCGCGTCCAGTCCTCCAACGCATCACCGGGAGCGCCGCTGCGTTCCAGATAAATCTCGTAGGCGCGCAGGGCGATCTCCTCATGTGTCGGCGCACCCTTCGTGGACCGCGACTTCTTCGTGGTTGGCAAGGAACTCTTCAATTTCTTGGACATACACTCCCCCTTTCCACATCCCTCTGCCTATTTTACGTCTCAAGAGCATCGCTTGGTCATAAATCTTATTAGAAACTGCAGCGAAAGTTTCAATCCGTTGAATCAAGGAAACAGTTCGACCCCGCCTTCCTCCTGGTACTCTTGCGATGCCTTTGCGCGCTTTTTAGAGGCGGACATCCGAGAAACTGCAGGCGGAAACGAAGAAGAACTAATCAAACGCGCGGAAGCCGTGATCGAAAGGCTACTGAGCGGAATCTATAAGATGGTTCGTCAAGCTGGGCTCGCCGGAGGTTGTCATCCGCAGGATCGCCGCTGGGCACTCCACCTATTTCGACGGCGTGCAAATCATGCCAGAGATGAAGGGAACAAACAGCGCAACGATCCAGTATGTCGGATTTTCTCGCAGCCACCGGATTATGGGATTTGTGATCATTGGTTTCTTTAAGAAGGCACTGGAGATCTCCGGCGCAAAGAACGTGGACGTGCACTTCACGTTCCCATCGAAGCAGGGGAGAAATTCTGCGAGCTGGCATTGCTCTGGAATTGAGGGAAATGCAGGTCTAATAACCATCCGTCTCGGCCACAATGGCGCGCGTGTGGCGGTTCCAAAGAGTGATTTTCGTGTCGGGATATTGCACCGCAATCGACGAAAGCCGGCGGCGCGCACTTTCCAAGTCCTGAAAACTTTCCAGCTCAAGGTGCCTGCCGTCGGCGTCGCGAATCAAGATTTCATAGATAGCATTGGAAATAATCTGTCCACTCATGACAGGGCCTCCCGACAGGTAGTGAGCCCGCACAGCGAATCGTTTCAATCGGTTCGCTTCGCGGTAGCGCTCTGGGGGTCAGAAACAGCTACATATTTCCTCGCGTCCCGGCATGCTGAGCCAACCGCCCTTGGCGGCCGGCCACGGCGAAACGAAATCGTACATCGCGACACTATTCCAGAAAGACAGCCCGGCCTGCACAGTTAACCAGACTCTAGTCCCAGGATCGGGTCAGTCGCCCTTCTTCGTAGAAGAAAACCATGTCCTATCTGGATGATTCGCTCGCACACTTGGAAATCTTTAAGGCACCGTGCCCTGGATGTACCTCGACACGAAGGGATTCGTCACCGTCGGCGTGGGCGAGATGCTTGCCAACGCCCCGAAAGCGCAAACGCTGGCTTTCGTGGACCGGGCTGGCCAACCCTCTACGCAGGATGCGATTCTTGCTGAGTTCAACCGCGTCTCCCAACTCTTTCCCGCCAAAACAGCGGGATTCTATCGTTCGACAACGTCTCCCGTCCTTCCGCATACCGCGATTGACACGCTGTTGATGAATCATTTGAATTTCTTCGATAGGCAATTGGCTGGGCGTTTCCCGGTCTACGCGGACTTCCCTGATTCCGCGAAACTTGGCCTGCTGGACATGATTTATAACCTTGGTGCGGCCAAATTGTTCGGCACCTTTTCGCACTTCATGAGTTGCGTTGACAACCAGGATTGGCTGGGCGCAGCAGCCAATTGCCACCGCGTGGGGCCAAGCCAAGCGCGCAATGATTGGACGAAACAGCAGTTCATCACAGCTGCAGCAACGCCCGCATCCGGCCCCGCAACATCGGCCAGCACTGCGGCTACAACCTGACACCAGGAACGTTCATTTTCATTCCCATTCGCTCACTTCCTCGGCCGAGTGAACCCTGCTCTTCCTTCCAGTTCCCAACCTAGCCATTTGGCGGATGTAAACGCCCTCTTGTCTGCGGCATCTTGTTCATGGAGGTTCCCCAAGTGTCCGCAGAACTCATCGCACTATCCAACGCCCTGGCGCAGGCCACCGAATACGCCGCGGCAAGCACCGTCGCGGTCCACACGGAAGCGCGCGGTTCGTCCAGCGGAGTCGTTTGGCGCAGCGGCGTCATCGTCACCGCGGAGCACGCGCTCCGCCGCGACGAAGACATTCAAGTCACCCTGCCGGATGGCCGCGTTGCTGCTGCCACTCTCGCAGGCCGCGATGCGTCTACCGACTTAGCCGTTCTGAAATGTCAAGAAGCCACTTCGCCAGTCGCAGAAACAGGTGACGCCGCCTCAATCAAGCCCGGCAATCTCGCGCTGGTTGTCGGCCGAACGCGCGCGAGCGGCCCTGTCGCCGCGCTTGGCGTTGTCAGCCTGGTTGTCCCCGAGCGGCGCGCCTGGACTGGCGCAGCCCTAGCTCCCTACATTCGGCTCGACCTCGGTCTGCAACCCACCGCCGTCGGAGGCGCGGTCATCGACGCACACGGCCGGGTTATCGGCATCGCTACTCCGCGTTTCGCCCGCTTCGGCGCCATCGCAGTTCCCGCGCCCACGGTGAACGGGGTCGTTGACGTGCTTCTGCAAAAAGGACGTATTCCTCGCGGCTATCTCGGTGTGGGCTTGCAGCCCGTGCGTTTGCCCGACGCGCTTCGTCGAACCCTGCAACGCGACGACAAAACCGCGGCCATCGTCCTCGAAGTCGAGCCGGAAGGTCCCGCGCACAAGGCTGGAATCGTCATCGGAGATATTTTTGTGGCTCTCGCCGGTCACGCGGTCAATCGACTCGAGGATGTTCACGGGCAGCTTGGTGCCGATTCCATCGGCAAATCGCTGCCAATCAAATTTGTTCGCGGCGGCGCTCCTCAGGAAACCAACATTGTGGTTGCCGAACGTTCACACGGAGCGGAATAACATGGCCATCCCAGGATTCGGCGAAATCGCGGAGCAACTCCGCCGCTCAACCTTTCTTGTCCACTCAGGTGGCCGTGGCTCGGGCTCGGGAGTGATTTGGTCGAGCGACGGCCTTCTCGTGACAAACGCACACGTCGTCCGCTCCGCGCGCCCCGCGGTTCAGCTGTGGGATGGCCGCGAATTCGAAGCTGTCATCCACTCCCGCGATCCTCTGCACGATCTCGCGCGCCTCCATATCAACGCCACGAATCTCCCCGCGGCTTCCGCCGCTGATTCTTCGCAGTTGCGCGCGGGCGAACTTGTCATTGCGATTGGCAATCCCCTGGGCTTCGTCGGGGCCCTTGCCACGGGAGTAATTCACGGCGTTGGCCCGCTTCGAGGTTTGGGTTCCCACTCCTGGGTACAAGCCGAAGTGCGTCTCGCGCCCGGAAATTCCGGCGGCCCGCTGGCCAACGCGCGCGGGCAAATCGTGGGCATAAACACCATGGTTGCAGGCCGCCTGGCGCTGGCGATTCCCAGCAACACGGTGCGCGGTTTTCTTTCTGCAAGCCCATCGGACGGCCGGCTCGGCGTCACGGTTCACCCGGCGCTGATTCCGCGTCCGGCGAGTCGCGCCAGAACGTTTGGCCTCGTCATTCTCGAAGTCGATGCGGAGAGCCCGGCGGCCCTAGCTTCGCTTCTGCCGGGCGACATTCTGCTTGGCACCGAAGAAAAATCATTCACGTCGCTCGAAGATTTGGCGGGCGCGCTCCAGGGCAACGGCCCGCGCCTTTTGCGCCTCGAATTTCTGCGCGGCGATTACACCAGGATTCGCCGGGTCACCGTGCAACTTGGCAGTCCGGTGGCAGCAAGGAGTTCCGTCGCGGCGTGATCTCCGTTTTCATTGTCGCCGCTTCCCCGCTGGTCCGTGCCGGACTGGAAAACCTCCTTGCCGCTCCTCGGATCGAAGTCGCCGCCAGCGCCTCAACTCTTGACGAGCTCAACGGCAATCTTGCCGATTCGCCCGTGGACGCGATTCTCATTGACTCGACCGGCGAGCCATTCCAGCCATTTCTTGATTCGCTCATCGCTTCGGGCCTGGCGTCCGATTTCAGCGTCGTCCTTCTTGCGGAGCCTCGGTCGCTCGCTGCTTCGTCCGCGGCGCTGAGCGCGGGGGTTCGCGCGGTTTTGCCGAACGATATTTCTCCGGAGCAACTCGTCGCCGCGCTTCAAGCCGCCGCGAGCGGCCTGCTTGTGCTGCACCCAACGCAGGTTTCTGCGCAGGTCAATAGCCATGGATTCGCATCATCAGCAGCGCGCTCGCAGCCGCTCGACGAACTCACGGAGGCCCTTACGCCGCGCGAGAGCGAGGTTTTACAAATGTTGGCCAGCGGAGTGGGCAACAAAGAAATCGCCGCCAAGCTTGCCATTTCCGAGCACACCGTCAAGTTTCACGTGGCATCCATCCTCGGCAAGTTAGGTGCCGCCAGCCGCACGGAAGCCGTTTCGCTCGCCATCCGGCGCGGCCTGGTCCTCCTCTAGGCTGCGCCTCAACTATGACACACCCCACGTGACCGCGGTCACTGCGGTCTGCTCGAGTCTCTCCGACAATCGATACGTGCGTTTCCACCGCACAGTGTGTCTGGGGATATTTCGCCGAGCTAGGAGGTTGCACCATGTGGCTGAAATTTCTTGGCGCAAGCGCAATCCTGCTCTTCATCGTTTGAGTGGTCGCCGTGCTCCAGTCTTGGAGCAAAACTCCACTTCTGGCCGCCTCACCGGAGTGGCTTTCATCGTCATTTTCGGCGCAGCCGCTTTCTGGGGCGTTCGGGCGCTCTTTGGACTGCCTCACTAAAGCGTTCAGCTGCGTCGCGCTGCTCGATGACTGTTTTCAAGGGCTGAAACCTTCGTCCCGGTTGGTATGGAGGCTTCAATGGATCTAGGCAGCTTTACTCGATGGCTCTACCGTGGCCACGGGCCCAACTGGCTCGCCAGGATTGCGAATCGTGCGACCGCTATCCTTGCCTCGTCGGGCGTTGCGCACAACTATCTCGAGACCCTGGAAGTAACTGGACGAAAGTCGGGCCGCACTTTCTCGCTGCCCGTGGTCATTGCCGTCGTCGAGGGACAGCGCTACCTAGTGTCTATGCTCGGAGAGAATGTGAGCTGGGTCCAAAATGTACGCGCAGCCGGTGGAAGAGCCGTTCGCCGGAGCGGCGCCCGTGAGCGCGTGCAACTCGAAGACGTTCCCTTCGGCCAGCGCGCACCCCTCTTGAAGACTTACCTGCTGCGGGCACCAGGAGCGCGGCCGCACATCCCCGTCAATAAAGACGCCCCGCTTGCCGAGTTCGAAAAAATCGCGGCATCCTTTCCCGTGTTCCGCGTTGCCACTCCGCCCATGTCCAAATGAATTCTTCGCTGTACCTGCCTCAACTTAGTGCGCGCGGCACGGAGCCGGCTGAGGTTCGTTCCAGCCAAAAGCACGAAACGCGTCGGTACGCACGACGACCGTGCGCACGCCGTCCAGTTCGGCCGGAATCGGGGCATGCATCTGCCCCTGTTCCACATACACGACCACGACAGCCTCGGCGGGATCCGCTGGGTCAGCGCCAACGCCCACTCCGATCACTGCTTCGTCCTGCATCAGCCGGTCGGCATGTTTTTCCTTGGCCAAGTGCGCGCGCCCCATGGAACCGACCAGAGGTCCTCGAGCCGCACTGGACGCCATGGCCCCCGCGGCAGCCGGGCAAGTGACGGAATGGTCAGCGCCACCAACGAGGGTTACGCCGAAGGCGTTGGTCACATCGCTGATAGGATTCGCGACTGTCGTTGTGCTGCTACCTGCGAAAAGCAGCGCCACTGGCTGGGCGGAGGCCAGGGTGACGATGAGGGAGCCGGAATCACCCGCGGCGCTGAACGCGCTGCCGTTGACCACTACTTGATTGAGGTAAGGAACTCTGAACCTCTTTCCCTTGCCGCAGCCCCGCTGATACTCAACGAGAACATTGGTGCTGATTGAGCCGATCGTCGCGCAGGTCAGGCCGGTGGTGCGGCCGCTCTTGGCGACACCGTCTCCCACAGCCGGTGATGCCTCTGTGCTCGATGGCACCCCCACGTCCAGAATGTTTCCAGTTGCTCCCACGGCGCCCGGGACAACCTGCGCAAGCGCCGCGTCAATATTGGCTGTTCCGAGCGGCTTGGTGGTCGAAAAGTGCGCCACGGTGTTGGAGTTCGTTGCCGTCAGTGCGCAGCCCACGTCTACCAGCCCCGGCTGCGAAATGGCATCCCCGGGAGTGGCGTTATCCGAATCCGCGAGAACGTGGTTGTTACTGAGAATGAATTGCGTGTTACTGGAATCCGCCACGAGAGCGCCCAGGGTTCCGGAGCAGCAGAATCTACGCGAGATGTCATGGACGTTGCCGCCCGAGGTCCCGAGACTAATTGGGAGCGCCTGTTTGACCTGGTGATTCGGACCACTGTCGGCAAGAACCAAGCCGATGGAGAACAGCAAGGAACAGCACAAACCGGGGAGCGTGATGCGTCGAATGCGGGACATCATCATGGCCTCCTTGGGAGAATTTTGTTTTGGCCAGGACAGCGGGGATTATACCTCAGTTTGTTTCGAGTGGGAGGAGTGGAAGCAGGCGAGGGGAAGGTCCTTGGGACCGCGGCGCTTCGCATCGGCCGTTCTGCGGAGTAGAATGCTCTGTAAATTGTGGGCATGGAGGAAGCCTATGCATGCCGACCGAGTGGAAGTTTCCTGGGATTCAAGCAGATCAAACTGGCTGGTACGGATCGTGTCGGGCGAAGAGGTGATCCGTCGCCATTGCAAGGCGCCCAAGGATGCGGATGAGCAAACCCTGCGCTCTGTCGCTAAGAAGACTGTGCAAGAAGAAGGTTACGAGCCGGACGTCGCCGAGCTCACCATCCGTCGTTAGCAACGTAGGCGTGCCGCCTTCCTACGCGCACAGAGAGGAAAAGAACGGGACAGGCAAGAATGCCGGTCCCACAGAATTTCGAGGATTTAACGCTACGCGGCGGCGGGTTGGCTCTCCAGGATGTGTGCGGGGACTTTGCGTAGGTCCCAGACAATCCCCAGCCAGGACATCATCTTCAGCGTGTAATACGTGATGTCAATTTCCCACCAATAGAATCCCTGACGCGCCGAAGCCATAAAGTGGTGGTGATTATTGTGCCAGCCTTCGCCGAGAGTCAGCAGCGCCAGCAGCCAGTTGTTGCGGCTGGTATCGCTGGTCTCATAGCGGCGCGAGCCAAAGAGGTGCGACAGCGAATTGATGGTGAACGTGTCGTGCCACAGCAGCACGGTGCCAAGACAGAAAGCCCAGATGAACAAATGCCATCCGCCGATCAGCCACACCGCAGCGCCGAGCACGGCGGGCGGCACGGTGTGGTACTTGTTCAGCCAGCGCAGCTCGGGGAATTTCGCAAAGTCGCCGATATAATCCATGCGCGTTTCATTGTATTTGTCCGAGAGAATCCAGCCGATGTGCGACCAGAAAAAGCCGAAGAGCGTCGGCGAATGCAAATCCAGCTCCTGGTCCGAATAGCGGTGATGGTGGCGGTGATGCGCCGCCCACCACAGCACGCCCTTCTGCGACGAAGACATGGCCATGAAGGCGATCACAAACTGAAACACGCGGCTGGTCTTAAACGAGCGGTGCGAAAAATAGCGGTGATAGCCGGCCGTCACGAAGAACATGCGCACCAGCAGCAGCGCCAGACAAGTCACCAGGTAATACCAGTGAAACGGGATGAAAAAAATGAGCAGCGCGGCGAGATGAACGAGGAAAAACGGGAGAGAGTGCAGAATCGAAATCCGCGAGCCATTGGGCAGCGGGATACTTAAATACCGTGGGACAGAAGCCATCCGGAAAAATCCTCCGCGTCGTGACTCAGACGCTCTTGAATTGCGTCATTCCGCAAGCGCTGACAATCCACCCAAAGCTTTGCGCCACGAAGCAACGTTTTAAGTTTACGGTTGCGCTTCGAGGGGGTCAAGCGCAACGGAGTACAGGTTACATCAAGTACGATGTACGGAAGTACAGTTCGGTTGTTAAAAAACAAGAAAAGCCAAAAAAACTCAGTGATGACACTCACATTCGCAGCGACAAACGTCACGGGAAATGCGCCACCCTAATGTGTTATTGTCACTGCCGTTTGGAATCTCGAGGAGAAATCAGCCGGATGGTCTCTCCGCAGGAAAGTTTAAGATGGCCGAGCGCCCTGTACTTGTAGGACTGATTCCGCAAACGGTAGTCCTGGATCCCGGCGATCAGGTCTCCTGGATCTCCGACGCGGGAAACTTGCGCGTGGAGTTTGACGTGAACCGTTGCCCTTTTTCCTCGAATGTTTTTCAAGCGCCCTCTGGCGTCCGCCTGTTGAGCGGCCCGCCACGCCCCGGCAGCAAAGCCGCGACCTACAAGTATCGCCTGTGGCTCAACGACCAGCTCGTAGGCCAAGGCGAAGTCATCCTCCGCGAGAAGTAGTCAACAAACTCGAAATTCGCGCAGCGTCCTTTGCTAGCTCAGCGGGAACTTTGCAGCGACCCGCCAGGAAAGAGAAATGGGGGTATTGAGCTTGTCGCCACGCAGACTCGCGTTTTCCCTCTCGCTCCTTCTGGACGCGGTTACTTTTGCCCCCGCAGGCGCGTCTTTCAACATGGAGAGGGCGGCCAAGGAGAATGCCAACATGCGCATGAAAAAATCCTTTCTTTCGGTTTTTGGACTCTTGCTGGCGGGGACACCCGCACTGGCGCAAGGCTCCTCTGGTTCCTCAGGACAAGAAGCCGCTCCGCCGCCAGGGGCAAGCAGGATGCAGCGCCCGGAGGAGGGACGCGGCCGGCCAGTCCTCGGAAAAATTAGCTCCATCAAGGATGGTGTGCTGGAGCTGGTGAGAATGGACGGGACCACCATCACTGTCAGAATTACGGACAAGACCGAGTACCGCAAAGACCGGCAAAACGCCAAGCTCTCGGACTTTAAGGTGGGCGACATGGTTCTCGTGCGCGCCGAAGGAAATGGGGATCAAGACCTCACCGCCTGGATGGTTGCGGGACGCACCGGCGGTAGCCCGGGTGGGCCCGGCATGGGAGGTCCGGGTGGCGGAATGATAATGGGCGGCGGCGAGCTAGGAAAAGACTTCGTCTTTGGCGAAGTGAAGTCCGTGGATGCGCCGAAAATCACCGTGATGCGGCCGGACAATGTGACGCAAACGCTGGAGCTGAACGAAGAGACCTCGCTGCGAAAAGGCCGAGAAAGCGTCACGATGGCGGACATACAGCCGGGCGACCACGTGTTTGTACGCGGAGGGGTACAAGCCAACGCGTTCGTGCCAAAGATGGTGATGGTCATCGGGCCCGAGCAATGGAAACGCATGCAGGAAATGGGAATGGAGCCGGGGGCAGGCAAACCGCCGACGGCCGATCCCAGGCCCCATCCTCCGCAGCAGTAGGTTCACCGGGGAGTCTTCGATTTGAAATTCATTACGCGCGGCATTTTTGTTTTCATTTTGACAGCGATTCTGTCGCCGCTGCATTCCCGCGCGCAGGAAACGCCGCCGCCATCTTCGCCACAGGCTGCTCCACAGGTTGCGCCGGCGCCTGCCTCCACAGCGACGTTCGAAATCACAGGGTCGGTGCACAGCGGTAAAACAGCATTGCCCGGAGTCACCGTGACGGCGGCGAACACGTTGACCGGGAAAAAGCATGTTGCCGCCACTAATTCGGAAGGTAAGTTCGGTCTCTCCGGGATGACCCGCGGCAGGTACGTCGTTCGAATCGAATTCATGGGGTTCGCAGCATTCACCCAGGAACTGGTATTGAATCCCGATAATCCGATAGCAAAGGTTGATGCGGAATTATTGCTGGCTTCGCGCCAACAGGAACAATCCAACAACGCCATCGCCGCGATGGCTGCGGCGGGGCGCGGCTTTCAGAGCCTGACACTGGAAAACACGCTCTCTTCCTTCGGTGGCGCAAACAACGACTTCGGCGGAGCAAGCAGCCTCAGCGGCGGACAGAACAATGGTGACGCCTCCAGCCTGCCGCTGAACGGAGCGGGCGCCGAAGGCCCCACGGAATCCGTCAGTGTCAGCGGCACGCAGGGACGTACTCAGGATTTTGGCGTGGGCAATGAAGAAGAGTTGCAACAACGCATCCAGGAATTCCGCGATCGCATGCAACGGGAAGGCGGTGGCGCCTTTGGCGGAATGGGTGGCGGGCCTCCGGGCGGAATCATCATGATGGGCCGGATGCCGCGCGGCTTCAACATCAATCAACCTCACGGCGTGTTCTACTACACGGATGACAATGCGGCGCTCGATGCGCGGTCCTACTCTCTAACGGGAATTCCAACCGCAAAGGCCGATTACAACCAAGCCCGCTTTGGCGTGAACATGGGCGGCCCGCTGAACATTCCGAAGATCTTCCGCGGCGGGAACAACTGGTTTTTCTTCGGCGGATGGAACGGGTCACGCGGCAGGAATCCTTACGACGCCTTTTCTACAGTGCCAACGTTGTCCGAGCGCAACGGCGATTTCAGCCAAGCCACCTACCACGATGGCAGCGGGGTCCAAGTTTTCAATGCGCAGACCGGCCAGCAATACCAGTTCAACGGCGCTTCCAATGTCCTGGATCCAGCGCTCATCACTACCTCGGCAAAGGCGCTGCTGAATTACATCCCGCTGCCAAACATTGCCACCAATGTGTTCGGGCAGAATTTCCATTACGTGACTGCAGCGAATAACAGTTCGGATTCCGTGATGTTCCGGCTGGTCCATAATTTCGGCGCGAGTGGCGGGCCGAGCGGCCCCGGAGGCGGCACATTTCTTGTCGGACCTGACGGGGCTGCGGGCGGAGGGGGCAGAGGCCGGAGGCGTTCGCAGAACAATATCAATTTTGGTGTGAACTGGTCGCGAAGCTCGAGCAGCATTGTCAATCCGTTTCCTTCTCTGGCAGGCGGCAACGGCACCCAGGGACTGAATGCCAGCGTGGGGTGGGTTTACGGCAAAGGACGGGTCACCAACAATCTGCGCGTTAATTACAACCACAATCATGTGGCAACCACGAATCTCTACTCGATTGTGACCGACGCCGCTGGGCTGGCAGGCATCACCGGAGTTTCAACGGATCCGTTTGACTGGGGCTTGCCGGGAATTAGCTTCACGTCCTTCGGCGGGCTCAGTGATCCAACACCGCATCGCGAACTCGACCAGACGTACACGATCTCCGACACGATTTCCTGGAACCACAAGAAGCACAACTGGCGTTTCGGCGTAGATTACCGGCGCATTCTGCAAAGCTTTCATTCAGCGAGAAACGCGGAAGGAAGTTTCGTATTCACGGGATTCGCAACGTCGCAGTACGCCTCTGGAAGCGCGGTTCCGGTTGTAGACACGGGCTACGACTTCGCCGATTTCCTGCTGGGCTATGCGCAGCAAACCTCGCTGCAATTCGGGACAAGCTCCTACAATTTCCGCGCGAATTCCTACGATTTCTTTGTTCAGGATGACTGGAGGTTCCGGTCGAACCTGTCTTTCAACCTGGGGCTCCGCTACGAATACAACGGGCCTTACACGGAAGCGAACAATCGCATGGCAAACCTGGACGTAGCGCCCGGGTTTACCACTGCCTCCCTCATTCTGCCTGGCAACGGTATCTTCCCTAATTCGTTGATTCAGCCGGACCGCAATAATTTCGCACCGCGCGTTGGAATCGCCTGGAAGCCGGAAAAGAAAATGATCGTGCGCGCGGGCTACGGCATCAACTACAACCTCGCGCAGTATGGCACCATGATTCAGAATTTCGCGTTCCAGCCGCCGTTCGCTAATGCCGCCACAAATGCGACGGATGTCACGGAGTTCGCCGCCGGAAGCCCGCTGACCTTGGCCAACGGCTTTCCTGGTGCGTCATCGGGTACCGTGACGAACAACTTCGCGGTCAATCCCAACTACCGTCTCGGCTACGTACAAATCTGGAACCTGGACATTCAGCGGGAGCTGCCGGGCAGCATCGTGCTGAACACCGGCTACAACGGAGCGAAAGGCACCCGGCTGGATTCAGAACGCGCCCTGCTGGTCACAGGAAACCAACCGTTTATCTACGAATCTTCCGAGGGCAATTCGATCCTGCATGCTGCCTCCGCGCGAATCCGCAAGCGCATGGCCAAGGGGATCGGCTTGGGTGCGCAGTACGTTTATTCCAAATCGATTGATGATGCGTCCTCGATCGGCGGCGGGGGAAGCGTAGTGGCGCAAAATCCCTTCGACCTTTCCGACGACCGCGGGCTTTCCAGCTTCGACCAGCGGCACAAGTTCACCTGGAATTGGATTTACGACGTGCCCATCGGAGAAAACCGCCACTTCGTTGCAAAAGGCGCTTGGGGTCACCTCTTCGGCGCGTGGCAATGGAGCGGCAACTTCACGGCCGGCTCGGGTCTTTACTTCACGCCACGGGTGCTCGGGGGTGCGTTGGACATCGGCCGGGGCGTGAGCGGGTCGCTGCGCGCCAACACCGTCGCTGGCCAAACCATTGCTTTGGGCAATCCGACGACGCTCGAATGGTTTAATACCGCCGCGTTCTGCGCGCCCGGCGCCACTTGCGTCAATCCAAACGGCACGGCCTTTGGCGATGCAGGCCGAAATATCATTGAAGGGCCGGGGCAGGTCACGCTAGACATGGCCCTCAACAAGACCATCACCATCAAGGAATCCCGCGCCTTGGACTTGCGGCTTTCCGCCAACAACGTCTTTAACAACGTCCATTTCACGTCCATCAACACGGTGGTGAACTCGCTCGCCTTTGGCGAAGTTACGGGAACGGGCAGCATGCGGCGCGTAACGATGACCGCGCGATTCCGTTTCTGAAGGGCAATGAATATGTGGCGAATAAAGAAAAATCTTGCAGCGTTCCTCATGGCCGGCCTGCTTTTGCAGGGAGCCGCTCCGTTGGCAGGGCGGCAGTCCTCGCCGCAGGCGCCGGCGAGCCCGGGGCGCATCCGAGTGACCACGGAACTGGTGCTTGTGAACGTGGTGGCGCACGACAAAAAGGGGAATCTCATCCGTGATTTGAAAAAGGAAGACTTCACGCTGTTGGAAGACGGCAAGAAGCAAGACATTTCTACGTTTGATTTTGAGAATGTCGATCAGTTGCTGACGGCGGGAGCGCCCGAAGCCACGGTTTCCGGCGCAGAGAGCGCGGGGAACCTCCTGCGAACCGGGAAAAAAGCGGTTCCGTCTCTGGACGCGCGCGACCGCCGGTTGATGCTGTTCTTCTTCGATTTTTCGGCAATGGATCCGGAGCAAATCGATCGCGCCGTCGGTGCCGCCAAAACTTTTGTCTCTACCACGATGCAGCCCGCGGATTTGGTCGCGTTGGTTTCCCTGGCGACGAATCTTCACGTCGATCTCGACTTTACGGACGACAAGCAAAAGCTCTCGGCAGCCCTTTCCGCATACACGCCCGGCGAGGGCCAGGGATTCGACAACGGCAGCACTGGCGTCTCCGAGGGAGCGGCGGAGACCGGCGGAGCCTTCATCGCGGACGACACGGATTACAACACGTTCAGCGCGGACCGGAAACTGCTAGCGCTGCAGTCTTTGATGCAATCGCTCGGCAAGCTCTCGCAAAAAAAGAGCCTCATCTACTTCAGCAACGGAATCAGCCAGTCCGGCATGGACAATCAATCGGCGCTGCGCGCCGCCACAGCAGCAGCCGTGAAGGCCAACGTCTCTATCTATTCGATGGATATCCGCGGGTTGCAGGCCTTTCCTCCGGGCGGCGAAGCGCAGGCGGCCAGCTTGCATGGACAATCGGCGTATTCCGGACAATCCGTGCTGAGCGATCTAAACAACAACTTGAGTTCGCAGGAGACGCTTGCGACTCTTTCCTCCGACACCGGAGGGAAAGTCTTTTTCGATTCGAACGACTTCAGCGGCGTCTTTTCCCAGGTGCAGAAGGACACTTCGGCGTACTACGTCCTAGGCTTCACCAGCAATAACCCTGTCAAGGACGGGAGATACCGCCATCTGAAAGTTCAGGTGAATCGGGCCGATCTGAAGCTCGATTATCGCTCCGGATACTACCCGGACCGCGATTTCGAGCACCTCAACAAGGCCGGCCGCGAGCAGCAACTGGAAGACGAGCTGGCCGCGCAACTCTCGCAGCTAGATGTGCCGCTGTACGCGGGCGCGGCGTACTTCCGCCAGGACGATTCGCACTATTACATCGCCGTTTCCCTGGTGATTCCCGGCTCGCAAATCCCCTTTGTCACGGAAAAAGACAAAGACAACGCCACCATCGACATCATCGGCCAGGTATTGGAAGGTGGAAAATTCCCTGCGGGGCGCTTGCGGGACACGGTGAAACTAGCCGTCGACAGCACCCAACAGGTACGCCGCAAGAACGTGCAATACAGCACCGGCTTCGTGCTCGCTCCGGGCGTCTATCACCTCAAATTTATCGTCCGTGAGAACCAGACGGGGCGCATGGGCGCCTTTGAGATGGATGTACAAGTCCCCGATCTTCGCAAAGCGCCGCTCAAGATGAGTTCCGTAGTGCTCAGCAGCTTGCGTACTCCTGCAACCAATAAGAAAGGCGCCCCCAACCCCCTGGTGCGGGATCAGATGGAGACGGTTCCGAACATCACCCACGTCTTCACGGCGGACCAGCATCTTTATCTGCAGTACGAGGTGTACGACGCCGCGAAAGGAAAAAATCTGGCACCTGCGGCTGCGAACGACCAGACCGAATCCAAAGCTCCAGCCAAGGCTCCGCGGGATGGCGTCCGTGTCCTGACCAGTATCGAGTTCCTTCAAGGTGGCGTAAAGGTCTACGAATCCAAGCCGGTGATGACCAATGAACTAGCGGTTCCGGAGCGCAGAGCGGTAATCCTGCAGATTGACGTGCCGCTCCAGACGCTAAAGCCGGGCCTTTACGTGTGTCAGGTGAACGTCATTGACGATGTGGCAGGAACTTTCGCCTTCCCGCGGTTCCCCCTGCTCATCCGCGAGTCGGCACCCTCTGGCCCTCCGGCGGGCAAAGCCGGAATGTAGAAGCAGTTCCAAAAATGCAGTCTCACCTCAGGTAAATACCTGTACTTAGAAAAGGGTATTTCCCCTCCCATCCAGGCCGGCTTTGCGTTTCCTTTTTCTTAGGAAACCTTGTTCCATGAATGGAACAGAACGACGTCTTGCTGACCGATTCAGCTTCAAAATCCCAATCCAGGTCCGCATCCTGAAGTCTGCAATACAAGAGCACGAAGCAGAGTCGCTGAATGTTTCTACGCGAGGCATTTACTTTCGAACCGATTTGCCCCTTCGAGAAGGCACGCCAGTACATGTTATTTTCGAGATGCCACAGGACGTTACGCGCAAACCCGCATCCCAATGGCGCTGTACGGGTCACGTGGTTCACGTCCAGCCGAGCAGTGTTCCCCACGACGGGATTTGTGTAGGCGTAGCCTTTGACTGCTATGAGGTCTTGCCGCTCGCTCAGCCCGCAGCAAGCAGAGAAGGTAGGGAGTAGGACGGTACTCAGTCGCCCGCAACAGCGGCGCGAACAAATTCAACCGATTCGGCCAGTCCGCGGCGCATCGGTCCCAGGACGGAAGCAGGCACTTCCCGTTCGGGAGCCAAAGTTACGCTGGTCGCCCTCTTCGGGAATTCTGTCCGGCGATCCAGCCGCATGCCAGCCTCTCTCAGAAACTCCGCCGAAAAGCCCATGTCTTCAGCACGGTCCACACCCCAGAACCAGAGCTTCTCCTCTTGCCTCTGCAGGTAATCCAGGGCTTCCTCCAGCTTCTTCATGGCGCGATCGAAGGATGAAGCCAGGAAGTACACGCTCAGCGTCCAAGCATGCTTGGGATAGTAAGCCCGGAGGCGGACACAATACTTTCCTGACTGATTTCGTTCAATACTGCAGCGGTATTCATTGCGCGACGTAGTTATTCGAGTAGGCATCGAAGTTTCACCGATCTCAGGAGTCAGGGCTGGAAGACTCTGATAGCCGTTCGTAATCTAAATGTGGTCGAAAGAGCCCGATCTGTTTTCGAGACAACCAATGGTAAAGCCGAACTCGCTTGGAGACACCAAATAGGGTAACGAGGTGTGCGGAGAAAGGCAAGGGGGCACATCTCCATAGTTAAGCTGTTTATTTTGTTATAGTTATGCTAGGTTAGGCTACCAAAGTTTTTTAGCTTTTCGGGCATCAACTTCAGCTTGCCTTCCTGCTTCAGGCGATCCGACAAGGCCGTGCGGAAGGCTTCAAAGGCCACTTCGCGCTTGGATTGCAGCAATTCTTCGGTCAACTGTTTCTTCTGAGCTTCAAAACTGGCCGGATCCGCCTCCACCTTCTCTGCGACGCGATAGACAAACCAGCTTTGCCCCAGGCTCAAGGGGCTGCCAACATCACCCTGCTTCAGTTTGAAGGCTGCGCCGAGCTGCTTGCCGCTTGCCGCAGCGGGAATCGAGCCGTCGCGCGCGATGGAATCGCTTGTTTTCGGCTCCAATCCAAGGGCTTTGGCCGCGGCATCGAATTTCTCGCCTGCCTTGACGCGCCGCGCCAATTCCTCGGCTTTGCTTTTCGCCTGCTGCACGGACTGTTCCTTCTTCAGGTCGGCAATCACGCGGTCGCGCACTTCTTCGAGCGAACCCTGGTGCGCAGGCAAGGACTCCTTCAGGGCCAGAACCACGTAGCCGCGATCGGTTCGAACGGGGAGGCTCAATTCGCCGCTCCGCAAGCGGAAAATGGCGTCCTTGACGTCCTGGGAATTGCCGAGTTCGAGGATCGCGTCAGAGGCGCTGACCAGCCTCGTCTCGCCCAAAGTTAGGTGATATTGCTTTGCCAGGTCATCCAAAGAAACTTTGTTGGAGCGGCGGATGGCGGCAGAAAGCTGGTCGGCGGCGTCGCTCGCCTGCCTATCTGCCAGCGAAAGCAGAAGAGGGGTTCGAATCGAATCCTTGACCTCCTCAAAGGGCTTGGTGCGAGCGGTCTCCTTTTCCAAGGCTTTGATGATGACAAACGCATATTGCGTGCGGACCAGATCTGATACCTGTCCTACACCTGCGCTGAAAGCTGCCTTTTCAAATTCCGGAACGGTCTGCTTCTGGCCAATCCATCCGAGGTCGCCGCCCTTGTCTTTCGTGGGGGCATCCTCGGAGTATTTCTTTGCTAATTCATCGAACTTGACGCCTTTCCTAGCCTGCTTCAGTACGTCCTCGGCACGCTTCTTGATCTCATCGACCTCCGCGTCGGTCTTTCCATAGGTCTTGAACACGATCTGCGCCACGTGCACGCGGTTCGCCACCTGATATTGCTGGATATTGTCCTGATACTGCTTCTTGAGCTCATCGTCGGGAACCTGGACGGTCTGTCGAAGCTGGTTGACGTCCAGAAGCGCGTACCGCACCGAGCGGCGCTCCGGCACCTGGTATTTCGCCTTGTTTTTCTCGTACTCCGCCTTGATCTCCGCCTCCGAAGGCGTGATCTTCGCTTCCAAATCCTCTGGCTTGATGAGTGTGTAGTCGAGTTTTACCTTTTCGTTTTTGTAGCGGTATCCATCCTGGAGTTCCCCGGGCCCAACGCTGATCCCATCGGTTACGAGTTTCCTGAATTTTTCCTCGAGAAGTCCCTGGCGAATGAGGTCCTCAAAGACCGGTACAGTCAGTTGAAATCGCTGCTGGACCAAGGAGGTGTACTGGTCCAATCCGATAAAGGAACCGCCATTGAAAGCCATCGGGAGATACAGGCGAATGCGGTCTGCGCGTTCTTGATCGGAAACCGTGATTCCCAGGCGCTTGGCCTCATACTCGATCTCTCTTTGAAAAACGAGCTGCTGCAGAATCTGCTGCGCGTAAAAACCTTCCAGTTGCTTGGGCACCTGATTACCGCGCTCAATTTGGTCGAGCTGTTTGCGGATGTCCTGTACGGTCACCGACTCATCCCCGACTTTGGCGACGGTGTCCGTCGAGACCTCACCGGTGGCGGGCCCCTGCGGCACAAGGTACAACAGCATGCTCCCGCCCAGAACCAGGACTGCCGCGCCCAGGAAGATGCGTTTTCCCAGTTTGCTTCTGTCTTTTTCGCTGCCGGCCATCTGCTGATCTCCCAAGTCCCTAGACAAACTTGACATTATAGGAGATACCGGCATCTGCCTCAAATAGAATCGGAACCCGGTAGTTGGTCGATTTGCATTTTCTTGATCGTGACAATAGGGATCAAAATCCAAACTGACTCACTATCCGGAACCAGGAATTGGAGTCCGCGGCGAAAGGAATACCACGTACATTCGAAAGCATCTAAATCGAGCAATGCCGAAAGTCTGGCAACTTCAACTCAAGGTCGGGGTAACCATTCTGGTGTTAGTGGGAGCCGGCCGTCCCCGCCTCGATGGACAAACAGCGCTTTTTCATTAGGCCAAAGAATTGAAGTCATAGCGCCTGCGGACCTGACCACGAGTGTAGGTCCGCCTGCCCAAACGTCCAGCTGGACTACATTCTCACGCGCTATTTGCAATTTGACTACGCTTGCGGTTCGCAGTCTCGATGCGAGTAACCCGCTGTGTTACATTAAAAA
>QHYM01000131.1 GCA_003223295.1 Acidobacteriota bacterium
CTACGGTCACCTATAAGACGGTGATCCTGTACATCCTTCTCGCCCTGGGCGTGATTTTTGGCGGAATCTATATTGCCAAACCTGGCTTGTATAGCGCGGTCATAAATAAAATCGACAAGAGTGTGGGTGACCCGGATCCCGATCCCGTCGGCGCGGACCAAAAGCGCGCAAAATTCGTGAATCTTGAGGGGCGCGTCCAGGTTAAGAAAGTCAACTCCGTGCAATGGGTGGATGCTACTCTCAGTACGTCGCTGGATAAGGGTGACTTGGTTCAAACGGGCTCCGACAGTGATGCTCGCATCACCTTCGCGGACGGAACGTTTTACACGGT
>QHYM01000447.1 GCA_003223295.1 Acidobacteriota bacterium
GACCGGGGCGATGAGAATCGGGATCGGCCAGTTGCTCGGTATATTGCTGCACCGAACCGGCGAATGGGTGTATAACGCGGTGTGTATCGTTATGCAGAGTGTGCAGCCCAGCAACTGCGTATCCCGATTCCTGGCTGAAAGATCTGCTGATCTGTAGACGAGACCACGCCGCATAAAATTCTCGGGTAGTGCGGTGCGTTTGACGGCGCTTCCAGAGAGAATGAACCGCTGCCACTCTCTTGGAGCCGCGTGATGAGCGACTGTCGTTGCCGTTACTGTCAGCAAACCTTTCGGCCTGCCCCTTATCATCCTCAACAAGTGGTTTGCAGCAAGCCCGCATGCCAGCGCGAACGCCGCAACGATTATCGTCGGCAGAAGATCGCCTGCGATTCGGTGTATCAGCAGGTCTGCCTTGACAGCCCCAGGAAGTGGCGCAGGTCGAACCCGGACTATTGGAAGAAGTATCGCCAGGATCACCCTGAGCAGGTGGAACGAAATCGCCGGCAACAGCGCTGGCGAGATCGAAAGCGGCGGCTGGCGAATCTTGCAAACAACAACTTGGCTATCTCCCAAGTGCTGATTTTTCAATGTCCCTACGCTTCTGAGCAGGCCTCCTCAGCTTCTTGCAAACAACATCTCTCTGGTGCGGCCGCTTCCGCTGCCGTATAAATCCAGTCATGCCGTCAGAGCCTTTGAAGTCCCGCACACGCATTCGGGGTCTCGGGGATGGGCCTGAGGGGCCCTTGTTTGAGAGCTTTGCTCAAGCTTTATCTGAGGCGGGCTACGCCAGCTTTACCGCGCGCAGGCATCTCCGAGCAGCGAAACACTTGGTCTATTGGGCCCATCGCCATGGAACATTAGTTCGCGAGTTGGACGATGAATGTCTTGCGGGATTCAACCGTCACCTGAGTCGATGCCGCTGCCCACATTGGGCCCATTCGAATCAGCCGAGAGTGGTCCATGGCGCGAGCCTGTTCCTGACCTACCTGCGAAGAACCCGCATCATCGCCCAGCACGCAGCCAAGCCCCCGATTCACGATCCCGCTCTGCTATCGGCATTCTGCCAGTGGATGCGTCGTCAGTGCGGCCCTACCGATTTGACCCTCTATCAGTACAGCATCTACGTTCGCGAGCTGCTCGGGCACCTGGGAGAGAGGCCAAGCTGCTACGATGCCCGTCGGTTGCGAGCGTTTGTTTTTGAGAGGAGCCATTGCTGGGGCCCGACAGTAGCCCAAAAATGCACCACCGCGCTTCGTATGTTCCTGCGTTTCCTGATCGCTGAGGGTAGATGTGCCGTGGGCTTGGATGCCGCCATTCCCACCACGGCTCATTGGCGTCTGGCTACTCTACCTCGCTACCTTCAACCGGAAGAGGTGGAACGCCTGATTACTTCCTGCGATCAAGCCTCAGCCCTTGGGTGGCGAGATCGGGCGATCTTGCTGCTGCTGGCCCGCTTGGGCCTTCGGGCGGGCGATATCGTGCATCTGCGCCTGAGTGACATCGACTGGAAGAATGCCTGGATTCATGTTTCTGGTAAGGGCCGTCGTCAGACGCAGTTGCCGCTGACTCAAGAAGTCGGTGAAGCGATTGTGACCTACCTAAATAGAGGTCGGCCGCAAACCACTACCGATGTGCTGTTTATCCGCTGCCGTGCACCGTTTTGTGCCTTCTCTTCTTCTGCCGTCTCGCATATCGTCGATAAGGCACTTCGCCGCGCAGGCGTGAGACGCCCCACGTCCTGCGCCATCGTTCCATAGAAACCACGCAGATCTACACCAAAGTGGACATCGTGGCCTTGCGGCAGATTACACAACCATGGCCGGAGGAGTAGCAATGTTGACGCGAGCTGTCGAGACCTATCTGGCCGTTCGCCGGGCCGCTGGTTTCGCGCTGAGGTGCGAAAGTTCGCATTTGAAGAGTTTCGCTACGTTCTCCGAGATACGAAAGCAGCACTACGTTTCTGTCGATATCGCCGTCGAGTGGGCGGGACTGGCATCCTCCGTTCCGCAACGTGCCCGTAGGCTCGGAAGCGTCATCCGACTCGCCCGATATCTCCGCGCCGAGGACGAACGTCATGAGGTGCCGCCGGCGGTTTTCGGCGCTGAGAAGTGGCCACGACCCAGCCCGTACATCCTGACCCGGGAGCAGATCTGGCAACTTGTCACTGCAACGTCACAGTTGAAGTATCGAATCTGCGCAGCAACCTACACTACCCTGTTCTCCCTGCTGGCATGCACGGGACTTCGTGTGTCCGAGGCGATCCACCTGCGATTTGACGACATCACGCCAGATGGTCTAATGATTCGACGGACCAAATTTCGCAAGAGCCGCCTCGTGCCCTTACACGAGACGGCTCAAGCGGGACTCCAACGTTATCTCACGCAACGACGCCTCTACGCGCCGTTCGATGATCACGTGTTCGTGTCGTTTCAATCAAAACCCCTCTCGGTAGGAGCTGTGGATGAGGCATTCAGAACAGCGGTGAAGCGGGTCGGTATGCCACCCGGACCCAGGGGCATTCACCCGAGCCCCCACTCACTCAGACACAGTTTCGCGGTAAGGTCCCTGCAAACTTGCCCGGATGGCCGCGATGCCACCACCAAACACATGCTTGCGTTATCGACATATCTTGGCCACAGCAAGGTGGCGCACACGTATTGGTATCTGGAAGCGGTGCCGGACCTGATGCAAGACATTGCCGACCATACGGAGCAGTTTGCGATGGAACGGTGACCATGACTATGACCGCAAACTCTGGAAGGACGCAGCGGCGGCGGCCGATCCGCTCTGATGGAAGACGTCCAGCCACCAACGAGTCCAAGAGCGGAGCGGCGCCGTCGCGCGCGGATGAAAGGCTTCGCCTCGTGCAAGCCAAAGCATGTACACCGATCGCACCGCACATCACTGCCTTCTTCGAACAACGCCTGCCGATCGAACGTGGCGCAAGCGAGAATACGCGTGACTCCTATGCGTATGCCTTCCAGCTGCTCTTAAGGTTCGCCAGTAATCGCCTCAAGGTGACGCCATCCCAGTTGGTAGTAGAGCAAATCGACGCGTCATTAGTGCTCGACTTCCTGAGCGATCTGGAAACCACACGCGGCAATGGACCAAGTTCCCGGAACATCCGCCTGGCCGCGATCAAATCCTTTATGCACTTCCTCGAATATCGTGTCCCCTCAGCGATCGAGCAAATCCGGCGGATCCTGGCGATTCCCGCCAAAAAAGCCGAGTCACGTCTGGTCCGACATCTGACGGCTGAGGAAATCCAGGCCCTCCTGGACGCGCCTGACCCAACTGGACGGCAAGGCATTCGCGACCGCGCTATGCTGCACCTGTGCTACGCGGGAGGTTTACGCGTCTCGGAATTGACCGCCCTTCGCCTCGGGGATCTGAAGTTTGAGCCCCAGCCGAACGTGCTCGTCAACGGCAAGGGCCGAAGACAACGCTGTCTGCCGTTGTGGAAAACAACGGCTGCGGCGCTGCGAGCCTGGTTGGCAGTGAGAGGAACCATACCCGTACCTGAGCTATTTGTTAGCGCGCGCGGCGAACCTTTGACTCGCTCAGGCTTCGAGTACATTCTGCGCAAACATATCCGAACCGCGAGGCAACACTGCAATTCGCTGACAACGAAGCGAGTATCTCCGCACGTATTGAGACACACCTGCGCTTTGACCGTTCTGCAGGCGACGAAAGATCTGCGAAAGGTCTCTCTTTGGCTTGGACACGCGCATCTGCAAACCACGGAAATCTACACGCGAGTGGATCCTTCGGTGAAGTTGGAAGCCCTGGAATCAGTGGTGCCTCCGAAACTGC
>QHYM01000455.1 GCA_003223295.1 Acidobacteriota bacterium
CGGCGCAAGTTGCACACGCGTTCTATTGCTTGTGGGAAGATCGTGTACCCAGCCCCGCTGCCGCCGGCTCGAAACTGCCGCAAATGGCAACTGCACATTCAGCCTGGACGCGTGATGAACGCATTCGTCAGGTTCTAGAAGGGCGGCGACATCTGGGCCAGCAGGTAATGGAAGTCGTCTTCGTGAGCCGCGACCAAATTCCGGCAGCGGACGCGGAATCGCGCTTTGCCGAAGTGGTCCGCAACGTCGTTTCAGAAAAAGGTAGGGGCGGTTCACCTGAACCACCCTAAAGGCGATTGAGAATTGTAGGGCGTCTGGGTCAGACGCCAACCGAATTAATCGGCGTTTCACCGAAACGCCCTACAATTTCAGATTTCATCATCGAAAAATCCCTTGCGATACGGCCATTGCTTCCAATGCTGGACCAGGCCCGCACGCACCGGATTTTCTCGAATATCCATCGCTTCAGCCATTTTAGAAGGCAGCGACGCTTAATTCGCGCTCGCTTGGCGCGGTAAGCAAATGAATATGGTCGGGCATCATCAATACGCAGTGCATGTTCCATTTATCCAAGCGCTTTAGCGTTTGGCATAGGGCGCGCCACGCGTCGTCGTTTGCCAGCGCGTCGCGACGAGGAATGACGCAAACGGTGAGAAAATAAATCACTCGGCACTCCCACGGTAACATTACCGGAACTCGCGGTGGCCGGGCCATAAATTGAAGACAATCTGTAGGGCCTCTGTATGAGACGCCAATCTTTTTCGGACGGCGTTTCACAGAATGGAGCCGGCGGGCGCCGAGCGACATAGACGGGCAGGCCGAAGGCCGAGTGAGCGGGAGCGAGCGAGTCAAACGCCCTACAATTTCAGCGCCTGTGCCGGCCGCGCCGTAGCGCAGCGAATAACATTTGTAGGGCGTCTGTGCCAGGCGCCGATCTTTTAGG
>QHYM01000456.1 GCA_003223295.1 Acidobacteriota bacterium
TAAGTCGTCGAAGGACATGGCCTTTCCACATCCAAAGTCCCGCAAGGACAAGTACGGGAACGAAGACAAACCGAGTAGGAGTGGCGTAGTTTGGAATTTGGTCAAACGGACTATAAATATAACCGATTATCGGAATGGCAAAGACGATGTGAATCCAGCGAATAATCGAGCGTTTGGTGGCATCTTTCATGATTGAGTTTGTCCTCCATTTATCGGCGATACGCGTCATTTACTCTGGCCTATTGGCCGAAGATGCGCGGTTTGTCTAGGAGTCCGTCCGAGAATTCATCTCCAGTTTTGCTGAATTCACTTGAAACCAAATAGAAGGGTGTGCGAGTTTGTGAGTCATGGCCAAGACTTACAAAACCTACCTTCCTGATCAAGATTTGTTGTTACCGCCAAGCCTTCGTGACTGGTTGCCGGAGAATCACTTGGTTTACTGTGTGTCGGATGTGGTGGACCAGTTGAGCCTTTCGGCAATCGAGTCGGTCTATGAAGAAGAAGATCGAGGTCAACCACCGTATCACCCACGCATGATGACCAAGATCCTGCTGTATGGCTATTGCGTGGGAGTGTTTTCCTCTCGCCGGATTCAGAAACGTCTGGAGGAAGACGTGGCTTTCCGAGTATTGGCAGCCGGCAATCAGCCGGATTTCCGGACCATAGCGGATTTTCGGAAACTTCATTTGCAAGCGCTGGAAGAACTGTTCCAGCAGGTGTTGCGTCTGGTGTTAGAGGTGGGAGCGCTGAAGCTGGGACGTGTGGCCTTGGATGGGAGCAAAGTAAAAGCCAACGCAAGCAAGCACAAAGCGATGAGTTATGGACGGATGGAGGAAACCGAGAAGCGGCTGCGGAAGGAAGTGCAAGAGTTGTTGAAGCGAGCGGAGGCCGTGGACGAAGAAGAGGATAAACGTTACGGGCGGGAGCGCCAGGGTGAGGAACTGCCGGAAGAGTTGCAGCGACGGGAAACGCGGATAGCGCGGATTCAGGAAGCCAAGAAGGTATTGCAAGAGCGAGCGCGCGAGAAGGCCGCGAGCGAGGGTAAAGATCGCCAGGAAGCGAAGCCCGAGGCGAAGGCCCAATACAACTTTACGGATCCGGAGTCCCGCATCATGAAAGGATCGGATGGATTCGTGCAAGGCTACAACACGCAGGTCGCGGTCGAGCCGCTTTTCCAATTGGTTGTGGGGCAGGGGGTGACCCAAGCCGCCAACGATAAACAGCAGGTGGTGCCGCTGATCGAGGCGATCCAAGAACAATCGGGACAAAGACCGGAAGAAGTTCTTGCGGACAGTGGGTATTGCTCGGAGGAAAATCTGAAGTACCTGGCGAAGAGAAGGATGGCAGGGTTCGTAGCGACGGAAAAGCAGAAACACGGTGAGCGGAGCGAGCCATGCAAACGGGGACCATTACCGAAAGATGCCAGTCGTGTGGAGCGGATGGGGCGTAAGTTGAAGACCAAGGTGGGAGCGGCCGTTTACGCGAGACGAAAATGTATGGTTGAGCCGGTGTTCGGACAGATCAAGCAGGCCCGCGGATTCCGGCAGTTTCTCTTGCGGGGGCTGGAGAAAGTACGGGGCGAGTGGGCGCTGGTTTGTATGACTCACAATCTTCTGAAGTTTCACAAGATATGTTACGAGTGAAGCGAGGAAGAAACTAAAAGAAGGTGGAAAGCGGGAAAAGAATGCTCCCGAGAATGCCCATCATCGGGGCAGTTCCATCATTAGACGACGCCCACTGTACCGGACAGCCCAATATGGATAACTTCGCGCGTAAGATCAGTCCTCAGAAAGTCAATTTTCGGACGGACTCCTAGGAAACAGCAACGACCAGGACAGGGGCGTCGTCCTCAAACTCGCCCGCAGAAATCGGTGACGCGGTCCAGCAAACAACGGTGAAGCGCCTCCGCCGACAGTTGACGGTTGCAGAGCGAGGCCTCGGCCAAGCGCTTTTCGCCAAACTCCTCTCTGTTTCCGTCCACCGCCTCGCTCAGGCCATCCGTAAACATCACCAGGCGGTCTCCGTGTCGCAGGTCGATTTCGCCCTGATCGTAAACACTCTCCTGGAAAGCACCCACGATCAGGCCGCCTTGTTCCAGGCGTACCTGAACCGCGTCTTCCCGGGTCAGAACGGGTGCGTTGTGTCCGGCGTTGGTGGGCGAGTGTTCTCGGCCGCCAGCGCCTTGACAACTGCCTGGAGGTTGGACATCAGCAGAGCAGCTGGCATTCCCTTGCCGGACACGTCGGCGATGCAGAGCCCCAGCCGGCTGGCGCCAAATTTGATGACATCAAAATAGTCGCCTCCGACGATGCGCGCCGGCCGCCAACTGCCCGAAATCTCCAGACCGGGCATCTGCGGAATTTCCTTGGGCATGAGCGCCTGCTGGATTTCCCTGGCCTCCTCGTACTCCTGAGCCTGTTTGCGAAGACGCAAGCTGGGCGTTTCAATACCGAACTGCTTGGCGTACTCAGAGTTGAGGCGAGGCCAACCGAACTTCATCGCCTCGCCAGCAACGATGCGGCCAATGGGAGTTCCGATGAGAAGGCGGTCCAGAACATCGAAACAAATGTGCCACCCGGCAGCACCCATTGCGATGAA
>QHYM01000178.1 GCA_003223295.1 Acidobacteriota bacterium
ATCGCGTGCAAGCGGGAATCGGTTTGAAACCTGCGGATGCGCAAAACGGGCACCTCGATTCGCTCGAAGGACGCATTTGGCTGCAGATAGAATGGCGCGCATTGGAACACGCGTTCTGGCAGCAAGGCGAAGAACGGATGCGCGACGTGGCGGATGCGCTTTATTTTCGGAATTACCGGCGCTCGCTCTTTCCTGCGACAGAGACCAATGAAAATGCGCTGGAAATGAATGAAGGGATGGCCGAGTACACGGGATTCAAGTTGAGCACGTCGTCGCCCGAGGAATATGCGGTGGCAGTAGCGGCCTGGCTGCGTTCCGCGCCAACGCGGACGCCGAGTTACGGAAGATCCTTTGCTTACACATCGGGTCCGGCGTACGGCGGATTGCTGGACGCCGCGAGCAAGGATTGGCGAACGCGGCTGACGCCGGCGACGAATCTCGGTCAATTGCTGGCGCGGGCGTATGGAGTGCAAGTTCCTGCCGGGACGAACAAAGCGGAAGCGTTGCGGCGCGCGGAACTCAGCTAGAGGACTTCGGGAATAAGGATATGACCTTCGCAGTTTAAGCCTACAGGAGGGCGCTGCATTCGCCGTTCAAGATTGTGGTTCCTCCTGAGAGGGTACCCACTTTTGGTGGCAACACAAAGCATCCGAAATCGTCAAAAAAGCATCGGAATGGGCAGGGCGTTGGAGCCGAATGTGACGCCGGTCGGTTGGGGTGCCCTTCACTGAGTCAGACACAGCGGGTCACGGAACGTAATCTTCAAGAGCCGTTAAATCGATTGTGCTAACATTTAGGCGTTCACTGAGCGGTTTCCGACCCATGCCCTTGTCGACGGGAAGCGAGTCCTCGAAGATCTCCAGGAGCTCAGGCGGGGGCTCCCCGGCCGGACGCAACTTGCAGGAATCCAACTCAAATTCACAGCGTGGGCAAACTATGAAACTTCACTCTTCGAAAATTCGCAACTTCCTACTCCTCTCCGCAGTTACGCTTCTGGTGGCAGCGCCGCGCGGAGTGGGTCAAACCCAAGCAAGCAGTCAATCCGCCCTGGCACAGGTGCCGGCAGTGCCCGCGCGAATCACGCAGGCAATTGACGAAACACAATTAGTGCGCCTGAAAGGCAACGTGCACCCGCTGGCGCGCGCCGAGTTTGATCAGGGCCCCGTAAGCAGCGCCACACCGATGAAGCGGATGATGTTGCTCTTGCAGCGCAGCCCCGAACAAGAAACAGCCCTAGAGCAGTTCATGGCCGAGCAGATGAGCAAGGAGTCGCCCAACTTTCATAAATGGCTCACGCCGGAGCAGTTTGGAGTGCTGTATGGCCCGGCGGATGCAGACACTCAAACCGTGACGACCTGGCTTTCCTCAAGGGGGTTCACGGCAATCCGTGTGGCCCCGGGGCGCAACGTCATCGAATTTTCCGGAAACGTAGGGCAGGTACGCAGCGCGTTTCACACCGACATTCACCAGTTTGTGGTGATGGGCGAGCAGCGACAGTCCAATGTGAGCGACCCGCAGATTCCCGCGGCACTGATCCCTGTGGTGGGCGGAATCGTGTCGCTGCACAATTTTCCGCCGAAATCCATGCGGCATGTTGTCGGTCAGTTCACGCACTCCAGAACAACGGGAGAAACCATACCGCTGTTCACGACTTCGGGAGGCAACTTCGCGGTTGGACCTGCGGATTTCGCAAAAATCTACAACATTCCCGCATCCCTCGACGGCACGGGCGCAAACATTGCGATCATAGGATTCTCCGATATTGACCTCAATGATGCGCGCGACTTTCGGGCGCTGTTTGGCCTTCCGGCGAACGATCCGGTCATCGTAAACAATGGCCCCGATCCTGGATTCAACGGTGAGGAGGGCGAGGCCGATCTGGATACGCAATGGTCGGGAGCGGTAGCGCCGAAGGCAACGATTCACTACATCCTGTCGGAAGGCACATTGACGTCGGACCCGCTTTTTCTGGGGGCCGAGTATGTGGTTGACAACAATTCGGACGACGCAATGAGCCTGAGCTTTGGCGTGTGTGAGCCCCAACTCGGCGCTGCGGCAAACAGTTTCTTAAACGCCTTGTGGCAGCAGGCCGCGGCCCAGGGGATTACGGTCACCGTTTCGGCTGGCGACAACGGATCGGCAGGTTGTGATGATTTCAATAGCCAGTCCACGGCAGTCGTTGACCTTGCTGTCAACGGAATTGCGTCCACGCCATTCAATATTGCGGTAGGCGGAACAGACTTTGACGATGTAGGCATACAAACCAGCGGCGGATTTTGGAGTACCACGAATGGGACTGGCAAACTTTCGGCACAAGGGTACATCCACGAAGTCCCGTGGAATGTGACCTGCGCGGCAACCGCAACACCGCCAAGCCTCACAACTTGTGCCAGCCCCGCGGACCCAAACCTTTTGAACATCGTCGCGGCTAGTGGTGGACCGAGCGCCGTTTATCTGAGGCCTGCGTTCCAAAACGGAATAATCCCCAACGGCATCGTGTCCAGCGACGCGGCAAATCACCGGTACCTTCCAGATGTTTCTCTCTTCGCGAGCAGCGGTTTTGCCGGGAACTCATCTAACCCTACACCGCTCAGCAGAAGTTTCTATGTATTGTGCCAAGCCGACGCCCTGCAGCCGGGAAGTTCCCCGTCGTGCGCTTCGACTGGGCCATTTAGTTTTTTTGGTGCAGGGGGCACCTCGGCCTCTTCGCCCGCTTTCGCCGGGGTCATCGCCTTGATCGGTCAATCCGAGGCTAACGCGGGGAGAAGCCGTCGCCAGGGAAATGCCAACCTGGTTCTCTATCAGATCGCGCAGACTGCTGCGAATTCGTGCGATTCGTCGACGCAGCCCCTGGCCCCTCCAGCAACGTGCGTCTTCTACGATGTAACCAAGGGAAACAATTCCGTGCCTTGCCCTTTACGGCTAACGCGGGAACAGCCTCCATCCCGAGCTACGACCTGGCCACCGGGCTAGGCACCGTAAACATTGCCAACCTGGCAACCGCCTGGGCGACGGCCGTGGGAAGCTTCAAAGCAACCACCAGCACGTTGAAAATAAACGGCAGTTCAACGCCAGCCACGATTACCCACGGTACTGCGGTCACGGCAACGGTGACAGTTGCCGTAGTCAGCCCGGCTACAGGCACGCCCACGGGCGATGTCTCCGTTTTAGGTCCATTCTCTGCGACACAAACAAATGGTGGCGGTAACGACGGCACGCTCTCTGGCGGAACTGTGACGCTCAACAATGTCATCTTGGCGGGCGGATCACCCGTGAACCTGACGGCTCACTACGCGGGCGATGGAACGTTCGCACCGAGCGATTCTACTCCCGTGTCCATCACCGTGAATAAGGAGAATAGCAGCCTCCAAGTCGGGATTGTCACGTTTGACTCTAGCCGAAGAATTACGAACACGAACGCTACTTCTTTTGCTTACGGGTCGCCTTACATCTTGCGATTCGACATCCTGAAGAGCACAGGAACATGTCAGCTCCTCAATACTCCACCGTCGACCAGCGGGTGCGCTTTTGACGCAACAGGGACTGTCACGGTCACCGACAATGGCAGCCCTCTTGATGAAGGGACCTTCCACGTAAACGCAGAAGGCAGCGGAGAAGATCAGCCGATCCAGCTTCCACCCGGTACCCACAATCTTTCGGCAGCCTATTCAGGAGACAACAGCTACAACGCACCGGCCGCTGCCAGCGCGCTGCCACTTACGGTCAGTAAGGCAACAACGAATACACAAGTTTTACCCAGTCCTTCGTCCATAACTACGTCAACCTCCGTAACACTCACCGCCACCATCCATACGCAGAGCAACGGAGCGGCGCCTACCGGAACAGTACAATTCCTGAATGGTTCGACGCCGATCAGCGGGACTGTCACCTACACAGGACAGAGCGGAGCGCAAAGCGCGACGGGATTCGCCACTCTTACGGCGACTCTGACTACCACGCTTTCAGTTCTACCGGTCGCCCCGACGCCAAGAGGACCTCTTCCCTTCGCGCCGCTGCTCATCCTGGCTTGCGTCAGCGTTATTCTGGCGTTCTTGACGCTGAAGCTTTCTCAAAACAAGCGTCGCGGATATGTGTACGCGTCGTTGCTCTTGCTGACCGCATTGGCGGCAGGAATAGCCGGCTGCAGTGGTGGATCAAGCGGACCGAAAACGATTCCCATAAGCGCGCAATACTCCGGTGACACGAATTATTCGTCCTCGTCCGGGTCTACGACAGTAACAAAGCAATAGGGGTTCAAGAGTGAACGCGACCGAGCGGCTCCGAGGTTTCGGGGCCGCTCTTTTTCTTGAGGGAATGAGGCTTACTCTAGACCTGTAGGGAATCCGTCAATAGGTTCGGGATGACCGATCCTCATCGGATAGTTCAATTTGCATTCGGGGGAAAGAAGATATTCCAGAAGTTGGGTGCTGGAGCGACGAATTCAACGGGAACGAGCGAGCCTTCCTGATTGAGCTGGGAGGGGCGCACGACGTTGACCTCGACTTTTTGCTGCGTGCGCGTATTCTCGAGGATGAATTTCGTGCCCGCTTCCAGGCCCTGGCGAAGAATGATCATGCCACCGGAGGCGCTGACGGTGTGCGTAGTGCCTTCGATGGGTTTGTCCTTACCTTTGAGGTGAACCAGCACCGGAATGCGCAGAAGGACGCGTTGCGCGCGGCGGCGCTCCTCCGCTGTAGGCTGGCGTTGCAGGGCGGGTCGCACGCCCGACGCCTGACCGGACCTTGGATGCTGCATCCCAGGCCTTGCCCCGGGTAGCGGTGGTTTCACAGTTCCAGACCCCAGAAATCCATTTCCGGCGCGACCAGCTCGACGCCATATTCCCATCCGTCAGGCCGCGACTGGCCTCTCCAGACGATGATGGCCGCGTTGCTGGACTTCGTTGCAAGATTGGTAAGGGCCACGCGCTGCTCGAGTCCCAGGGCGTGCGGGAGAACCACCATGCAGCCGTAGGGATTGACGATACGGGTATGTGCCTCTGCGCTAGAGCGCTTGCCCGATGCTTCGTCCCATTCCAGGCGCACCGGAACGCGGGAATTCATGCGCCGGCCGCGGCGCCGTTCCGAGGATTGCCCCGGGACCTTTGTGCTCTCATGCACTTTTGCGGGCATGCTTCCCTCTAAAAGGCCATGCTAGAGTTGAGGGGCAAAGGGGTCAATGGTACGAAAATGTATGAACGCGCAAAAGAATAGCTGTACGGATGGACAGGTAAATGCCCTTAAGCGGGACAGGTCATGAAGAACCTCATTGTCAATGCGGATGACCTGGGTTGGACGGACGGGGTAAACCGCGGAATCCTTGACGCGTTTCATGGCGGGATTGTGACCAGCACATCGTTGCTGGCAAACGGTGCGGCGTTTGCGGCGGCGGTCAAGTCGGCGAAGGCCGCGCCCGGGCTGGGAGTGGGCGTGCATTTGAACTTGAGCGACGGAGATCCGGTAGCCGACCCGGAAAGCGTAACGAGCTTGCTGAACGACGACGGAAAGTTCGCTGACGGGCCCGAGAGCTTGCTGTTGAAGCGGGCGCGGCGCGGTCTGATTCTCGATGAGGTAGAAGAGGAGTGGGACGCGCAAATTCAAAAGCTACGCGACGCGGGCATCCATCCAACGCACCTGGACGGCCATAAACATGTGCATATGCTCCCGGGATTGTTTGAGATTGCGTTGCGGCTGGCAAAGAGCCACGGCATTGATGCGATCCGCGTTTCGCTCGAGGAATCCAGCTTGCGCGCTGCGCTCTCTTCAGGAGCAACCCACCGGGCCAGCGTGGTGATGAAGCAAGGAGTGCAGGCGCGAGGGCTGAAACTGCTGGCGCGAGACGCGCGAGAACTGGCGACGCGCGGGGGAATTGCAACGGCCGATTATTTCTGCGGCATCGCACAAACCGGGGAGCTGACGCGCCAGGGCCTCGAGCGCTTACTGAAGAGCTTGCCTGAAGGCACCACTGAACTCATGTGCCATCCGGGATACGCCGATGAAGCGCTCGAAAAGACGGCGACGAGGCTGCAAGCATCGCGGCAGAAAGAGCTGGAGATACTTACGGACACCGGGATCCGAAATCTTGTCGCATCCCAGGGGATTCGCCTGATAGACTATGGCTTCCTTACCCGGGATGCTTGAGGCAGGTTCCCAGGAATCGGAATGACTAGCGATTCGCCCATCCAATTCTCGATTGTTGTTCCTTTCTTCAACGAACAGGAAAACATTCCGCCGTTGTACATGAAGCTGACCGACGTGATGGACGGAATCGGCGAGCCCTATGAACTGGTGTTCGTGGATGATGGGAGCAAGGACAACACGTTCAAGGTGCTTTCCGACATTTACGAACATGACCGCCGCGTGAACATCGTGCGGTTGCGGCGCAACTTCGGGCAGACCGCTGCCCTGAAGGCCGGCTTCGATTTCGCGCGCGGCGAAATCATCATCTCGATGGACGGAGACTTGCAGCACGATCCCGAAGAGATACCGCGCTTCGTGGAAAAGATGGAAGAAGGCTACGACCTGGTCAGCGGCTGGCGCTACCAGCGCAAAGACTCGTGGCTGACCCGCCAATTGCCGAGCCGGATCGCCAACTGGATGATGGCGAAACTCTCTGGCGTTGAATTGCACGACTTCGGCACGACCTTTAAGGCCTATCGCCGTGAGATTATCCAGGAGATTCAACTGTACGGCGAACTGCACCGCTTCATTCCAGCGCTGGCCAGCTCCGCCGGCGCGAAAATCGCGGAAGTGCCGATTGAGAATTTGCAGCGCAAGAGCGGAAGGTCCAATTACGGGATTGGTCGCACCATTAGAGTGTTCCTCGATTTGATCATCGTGAAGTTCTTGTTGGATTATTCCACGCGGCCACTCCAGTTTTTCGGAGTGATTGGGGGATGCGGGGCCTCCGCCGGGATGCTGATCGCGGCGTACCTGGGAATCGACAAGCTGCTTCATCACACGGATACGATCGCGGAGCACGGGCCGCTGATGCTCTTGGCAGTTGTGTTGTTTCTCAGCGGCGTGCAGCTCGTTTCTCTGGGATTGCTGGGAGAAATCAGCTCGCGAACATACTACGAATCACAGAACAAATCGGTTTATGCGCTGCGCGAAGTGAAGAGCCACCGCAAAGAGACAGGCGATTCAGCTGAATCCTCAAGGGCTTCGGGCAGTTCTGAACGCTAACGAATTCTCCGTACAAGACGGCCTGGCGACCCACAAATCGAGAAGCGGTGATGTGCGGCCTGACGAGCCCGGATTCGCTCAGGAAACAGCATCGCAGGGAGAGGCACCGTGAATCGGGAACATTTTTATGCCTTGATGGGTGGCGAAGGCACGCTGGATTACGAGCTGTATCTAAACACCAAGACGTTGCTTTCCTGCCAAAGCAAATTTGAAGAGCTCTGCAACCGCGACGAATTGCAATTCCAGATCGTGCACCAGATCGAAGAATTGTGGATGAAGCTGATTGCCTACACGCTGCTGGATATTGACGAGTATTTGCAGCAGGAAAACACGAATCGCGTGATCACGCTTTTCCGCCGCGTGCATCTGGCACAAAAGCTGATGAACGAACAACTGGGGCTGCTGGAAACCATGTCACCCAAAGAATATCAGGACATTCGGAAGCGGCTCGGCAACGGCAGCGGGCAAGAATCGCCGGGTTTTCGCGTGTTGCTGAAAATGTATCAGCCCATCTGGAGCTCGTTTCAAGCGCATTATTTGGACAAGCATGGCTTAACGATCGAGAAAATCTACGACACCGAATACTCGCACGGCGATGCCTACGTGGTGGCTGAGGCCCTCGCGGAATTTGATGAACTCTTCCAGAAATTCCGCCATGAACACATGCAACTGATTCACAGAACGATTGGGTTTGCGGCGAAGTCGCTCAAAGGCCGGCCCGTGGAAATTCTGGAAGAAGGCATGCGACACAAGTTCTTTCCGGAACTGTGGGAGATCCGAAGCCACATGACCGACAAATGGGGCGCGGAATACGGCGTGAAGCGAGACCCCATCGGCGGCCATCATTGAACAAACTTACCAGTGGTCAGTTGTCAGCCGTCAGTTTTGAAAGAGAAGCACGCAGGAATTGACGGCCGCAAGCCGAAGCAGTCATTTGTTCGCACCTGAAAACTGAAAACCGACAACTGATGACTTCCTATTGGCGGGCGATGTGGCGGTATTCGCCGCGATAGAAGAGCAGCGGCTCCCCTCCGTGGATTTCCGCGTCCTCCACTTCCCCAACGACAATCGTGTGGTCTCCGGCGGCGTGAGCCGCGACGACGCTGCAGCTCAATTGCACGACCGTGTCTTCCAAGATGGGTACGCCCTCCGGCGTCCAGCGATAGCGCAGGCCCAGGCGGTGCTCCGCTTCGGAGTTCTGCTCGGCTTGCGCGAAATACTCGGAGACGGCTTGCTGGCCCTGCTTCAAGACGCTGATCCCGAAACGTTTTTTCTTGTGCAGGAGCGGCAAGATTTTTGCGCGTTCGTCGACGCAGATCAGGATCAGCATGGGGTTCAACGAAACTGAGGTAAAGGCGTTGGCGGTCATCCCGAAAACGGATCCGGGTTCGCGTTCTACGGTGACCACCGTGACACCGGTTGCAAATTGTCCGAGAGCGTTGCGAAATTCACGTGCTGTGAGCGCCGTCGCTGTCATCTTGTGAGTTTTTGAAGATACCACAATTCACAGGTCGAGAAGAGAGCGCGCCAGTTTGCGTTTCTGGGCGAGCGTTTTCATCACTGTAGGCAGAATCTCAACTTTCATCCCTAGCGCAGAGATTGCGGTAGCTTGCGCTCTGTCCACCAGATCGATGACAAACGTTCCCGTGAACCCGGCGTAGAGCTTCGCCACGCCCAAAGCCGTTACTTCGTGGCCCAGTTGAGCAAGCATTTTGTCTGACGGCCCTTTGAGCGACTTGCCGCCAACAATCGGACAAACGGCAAAAACGTCCGCCTTGCGAGAACACAATCGCTCTCGCACTCCCGGAACCGCCAAGATCGGCCCGATGCTGATCAAGGGATTGCTGGGACAAATGACGATGCGGCTGGCTTCACTGATGGCCTCAAGCACGCCGGGTGCAGGGCGGGCGGATTCCGCTCCCGCAAATCGAATCCCATTTACGATGGGTTCCGCGCGCCGCTTCACCAGATATTTCTGAAAATGCATCCGTCCTTCGCTGGATTCGATGACCGTGGGAACGGGGTCATCGGACATTGGTAGAATGCGTGCTTTTACCCCCAGGGTACTGCGGATGGACTCGGCGGCGTCCGAAAGGGTCTTCCCCTCCTCAAGCAGGGCAGTCCGATGAATGTGCGTGGCCAGGTCGCAGTCGCCCAGATTGAACCAGTTTGCACGGCCATAAGCGGCCAGCCGCTTCAACGCATGGAAGGTCTCGTTACGAATTCCCCAGCCCTTTGCTGGATCCACAATCCCCGCAAGCGTGTACGTCACGATATCCAGATCGGGAGAGATTTTCAGGCCGTGAAGAACGATGTCGTCGCCGGTGTTGACGATGATGGTTAGCGCATCCGGCCCCAAAACATCGTACAGCCCGAGAAGTAGCTTGGAAGCGCCAACGCCGCCACCGAGCGCGGCGATCTTTCGTTTGTTGGCTGGAGACATGGGATGGGCAACGCAAACAGCAAAAGGAATTTAACACAGAGCACGCAGAGTACACAGAAGGTGCAGAGCTACGGGAGGATTTAGCGAAATAGGTCTTCGTCAGCGGGCCGGATAATGCTCGCGGCCTTTTCGGAAGCGGGTTTGAAACGGTAGCCTCGAATGATCACGGCGGGCGTACCTTCGGACTTGCCCATCAGGAGCCCCGCGGCAGCAGCCAATTCGTCGGCAGCCGCAAGAATCGTGGCCGTGAGCGGCTTCCCTTCCCGGTCCCGCGTGCCGCGCAAGTCCCGAAGCACGGGCAGCCTGGACGCCCCTATGGCAACACTAGTTAAGCCGAGACGCCACGGGCGTCCAAACGTATCGCTGATGATGATGGCGATGCGCTTGCCTGTTTTCCTGTGCAATGCTGCAGCCAGTAGCTCGGCGGAGCGATCCGGATCGCGCGGAAGCAGAGTCACCATATCGTCGCCGGGCACGTTCGAATGATCCACGCCGGCGTTGGCGCAAACAAAACCATGATGTGTCTCGGTAATCAGAACGCGATCGCTGCGAAGAATGCGGCGCGACTCCTGCAAAACAACTTCGATCGCTCGCGAGTCTTTTTTCAAGTGCGCCGCGAGCTCTTGAGCTTTCGCCGACGGTTTGACCGTGACCAGCGAAACTACGCGGCCCTCAGCCTTGGAAACAATTTTCTGGGCGACGACGAGAACGTCGCCGCCTTCGAAGCTCAGCCCCTCCGTTCTCGCAGCAGCCGCAATCCGCTCGGCGAGATCCTCGCCCTTTCGAATCTCGGGAAGTCCGGGAATGGCGAACAGGCGCAATCCTGGTGGAATGGAACCAGGCTCACGTCGGGAACGTGAGGGAGTCGTCGAGCGTTTCGTCATTGACACTGCTAAAGAATACTACGCGAGGCACACTCGTCTTTCACGCCCGAAACTGCGGCCACAAAAAAACGAGGCGCTCGCCGTTCAGCGAACGCCCCGTCGAGAGTTCAAAGATTGTGTGATTTTCAGTGGTGTGGCTTATCTGGCTTATCGGACTTGTCTGGTTTCGACGGCTTGTCTTGCTTTGCCGGCTTATCCTGCTTCGCAGGTTTCTCCTGACGCTGACGTTCTTGCTGCTGTTTCTGTTCGACTCTTTGTTGCTGTTGGTCGTGTTTTTGCTCGAGCTGTTGGAGCTGTCGCTGCTGCTTTTGTTCGAGCTGTTGTTGTCTTTGATCAGCTTGTTGCTGCTGCCGTTGCTCGGTTTGCTGTTGTCTCTGATCGGGCTGCCGCTGTTGCCTTTGATCTGGCTGCTGTTGTTGCCTTTGATCAACCTGAGGCTGTTGCCTTTGCTCAGGCTGTCTTTGCTCGGGCTGCTGTCTCTGATCGACTTGCGCCAGTTTTTGGCGCTGCTGGACCTGCTGCTGCTCGACTCTCTGGCGCTCCTGATCTTGTCTCAAGCGCAGATCTTGGACTTGCTGCTGTTGCTTCTGTTCGAGCCGGGGATTGCCGTTGCTGGCATTATCCTGCCGAGAAGAAGGCGGGCGGTCGTTGTAGCCGCGGGGATTACCTGGCCTCCCCGGTCGGTTCTCCTGCGCGTTATCCGGTCGATTCGCCTGTCCCGGCGGGTTTACGTTGTTCGGGGGGCCCTGGCGATTGGGATTTCCCTGCTGCATGTCGGGCCTGTTGTTCTGCACATTCTGTCCCGGAGCCTGGCTTGGCGGATTCACCTGGCTTGGCGGGCCCTGGCGATTGGGATTACCCTGCTGCATGTCAGGCCGATTGTCTCGCGCATTCTGAGGCGGCCCCTGCCGTACAGGCGGTGCCATCCGAATGTTGGGACGCTCCACTTGAACTTCCTCCCGCTGCTGAACCCTGCGCATCTCGGAGATTGCCGGGGGCCTGCCACCATTCTCGCGCACAATCTGTTGCTGCTTGGTGAAAGCTACAGGAGCCGGAGGCGGCGCCGTCCTGGCCACAACGGGTCGGCTGATAATGGGACTTGGAGGTCTCACGCGTGCTGCTGTGCCGGACCCGAGGACGCTACGCTGCTCCGGTGTCACGGTCGGTGTCAACGGAGCGACCGGTGCCGCAGCAACTTCCCGCGCGTTCACGCGGATCATGTTGTTGTGCACCGACCTTGCGGAGGTGAAAGTCTCATGCGAGGTGGCCGTCACGGCGTTCACTTGCGTCTGGTTCTGATACCGGATGTTGGTCACGTTGACGGTCTTGTTCACGTAGACGTTGTTGTACACGTTGGTGACGTAAGTCTTGTTGATGATGGTGGTGTTGGAGACGTTCACCCGCTCCACGTAGCGCTGGCTCACGTGGTAGGATGGGCAATACACGTCGCGCGGCCCCAGCGGGAACCACGCAACGCCCGCGGGTGCACCGCCAACAGCCACGCCAACCCCCCAATGCGCACCGCCAACCCAAGCTACTAGCGCCGGCGCGTACACCGGGCGCACGTAAGCCACGGTGACTACTGCTGGGCGCGGTGGGCACGGTACCCAACCCCAAACGCCGCCAACGACTACCCAGCGGCCATAGTGAAACGGAGCGAAACCCCAGGGCTCGTCGTCCACCCAAGTCCAGCCCCAAGGCGCAATCCACGCCCAGTGGCCATAGCGATACGGCGCCCAGCCAACAACGGTGGTATGCGGAAACCAAACGTTGCCATACTCGGGCACAGGCCGCCAGCCGCCGTAGTCATCGAGGTCTTCGTAGCCGACCACGTCATCGGAAACGTAGCGGGAGGAGACGGAACGGTCTTCGCGGCGGTCGCGCTCAAAGCACCAGTGATCGAAATCGTCTCCATCGTCGCGAACGCGTTGAATATCCGCGTCCAATTGCTCGATCCCATTGAAGAAGCCCTCTTCGCCGGCGT
>QHYM01000457.1 GCA_003223295.1 Acidobacteriota bacterium
GGTTAGCAAGCGAACCATCAAGAAAAGCGTGCAGTTGAGGACCGGCAGAAATTTCAGGCACTACCGGGAAGAGGTCCTTATGGAGAAGGTGAAGGGCTTCTTCGCGCAACAGCCGGGCGCGGCGATCAAAGTTCTTTCGATTGACTTGGGCTTCAAATCGCCCAGTTCGTTCGCGCGCGCGGTGCGGCGTGCATCGGGCGCATGCCCCGGAGTACTGCGGACCTTTGTCGCAGGCGAAATGCCCGCAGCCGAAAAACACGCGACGTTCTACTGAGGATTGAGCGTGAGCGAGTGCCGCGCGGGGAGCATGCAAGGGGCGGCACTGGCGACACCATGGAATTGTATCCGGGCTGTCCTTATGTTTGAGGGTTTCGGCAATTCCCCGCTTGCCCGTAGAAATACAAGTTTCCCTGGGCCCCTTGTCAACGAGACGTAGAAGCAGCGCATGACCAGTCGCTCTCTCTACCTGGACGGCCAGTACCTGCTCCAGAATCCGGCGTGGCACGTCGAAGAGTCGGCGTGGAAGGCCAGTCGCTGGACCTTTCGGTGCAACCGTATTGCGGAAGCACGCGCTGCTGAAACGCCGCGACATGTACGGGCATCTGCCCTTCTTCACTAAGGAAACGGCCCTGGAAGCGTTGCGCGATACGGGCTACGAAATTCTGGACTGGTTCTACACACCGCGAGCGAACAGCGTTGGTGCGGCTGCAACGCAGCGGCTGCTCAAGCTGCCAAGAAAGCTCCTTTTCGCCCTTCATGAAGACGTGGCGGCTCGCGTATTGGGTGAATACAGCTTGCTTGTACTTGCCAGGTAATTGCGCCCGATAACTGGGCTCGTTAACTACGCCCGTCAGCCCTGCGCGATAGCTCCAAATTCTTGCCATGCCAGCTGCGGGACAAAAAGCAATTTACTCGAACAAATCGGGGTGAGCGCGAGAAATGCGTTGCCAGAGAGGTTGGAACTGAAACCATCCGGCAAGAGGGGAGCCGACGAGCGCGTAGGTGTTCTTCGCGGTTTCGGAGGGAATCTTGCGAGGCTCGCCCGCGGCTTCGGCCAGCAATTGCGCCTGGCAGGAGCGATCCATGGTGATGAACCACCAGGCGGCTTCGTCAACGGTGCGCCCAACGGTGAGCAACCCGTGGTTGAGAAGGATAGCCGCTTTTTTCGTTCCGAGGATGTGAGCAATGCGGTCGCCTTCGGAAGTTTCTTCGACGATGCCGCTATAATCATCGAAAACGACATGATCGTCGTAGAAGGCGCAAGCATCCTGGGTGAGAGGATCGAGCAGGCGGCCAAGCGAGGACCACGACTTTCCGTAGAGGGAGTGCGCGTGCGCAGCAGCTATCACGTCCGGGCGGGCGGCGTGAATCCGGGAGTGAATGGCAAACGCGGCGAGATTGACCTCCGCGTGGCCTTCCACAACCTTGCCGGAATGATCCACGAGAATCAGGTCGGAGACACGAATTCGACTGAAGTGCAGGCCGAAAGGGTTCACCCAGAAACAGTCGGGCCGCTCGGGATCGCGCGCAGTGATGTGGCCGGCGACGCCTTCGTCGAAGCCGAACTCGGCGAAGAGGCGAAAGGCAGCGGCGAGGCGCTCCTTGCGATGACGGCGCTCTTCGGCGGGCGAGGTAAAAACAGGTGGACGCGGAACGCGCTCCATGAAAGTGCTGTGGGCTGGCGAAGCGGCGGACGGCGATGGCTGTGGCATGCGGACCTCCGTAAGGGATGCGGGTAGCGAGAGGAATTGTGCCTCAGCCAAAGGCGGTTGGGAAGAGGATTGAAAAAGAGGGGCTGAGCGATGCAGCCAGGGACGCTAGAAAGAAAACGCCCCGGGAAGCCGGGGCGTTTCAAATTTGCAAACTGCAGCGCGCCAACTGGCCGAGCTACGGCTTGGTCGGCGTGGTTGTCGGCGCAGCCGGTTTGGCGGCAGGCGGCTTCTGCTGTGCGGGCGCGCCACCCTTCACCGGGTAGGCCGAATCGTACAGACGCACGATTTCCTGGGTAACGTCAATCTGAGTCGACGCGTAAAGAATCGGAGTATTCTGCGCGGAAGAATCGAGGACGATGTTGTAGCCGTTCTCACGGGCATAGCGATCGAGCACGTCGACCATCTTGCGGCCGATGCGGTCGATCACCTCGCCCAGAGCCGCGTTCGAATCCTCCTGCAATTCATTGTTCTTGCGATCGAATTGCTGCGTCATGCGCTGCCCCTGGGTCGTGAGGCGGGCAATCTCGTCCTGACTGCACTTGCCTTCGCAAGCGGCGAGGCGCTGGCGAAGATCGTTGATCTGCTTGTTCATGTTTTCGATTTCCGTCTGGCGCGGGGCGAACTGGGATTGCAATTCCGCCTGCGCCTGCTTGCCCTCGGCGGTGCTGCCGATGGCCGAGCGAATGTTGATCACGCCGACTTTGCCGGGCGCGGCCGAGCCTGCCACAGCGGGGGACTGTGCGCGGACGGCAGCGACAATCAGAAGGCCGGCAGCGGCGAGGGCAGCCGTATGCATTATCATTCTGGAATTCACTTTATTCTCCTTATTCATTGGTGCGATTCGGAAAAGCTGGAACCAACCCAATCCGGCTAAACTTTAATTTTCCCCACTCCCCCAGCGGGCAAAACGAAGGCGTCACAAACCTGAAAGTATAGCCGACGCGCTTCCTCTCCTGCAATCGGAAACGGCGGCCACCCGCAGCGCGGCATTCGAATGCAACGCGAGCGGCACCTCACCGCCCCATCAATTCGGCATGGGGAACAGCAAAACACGATTGTTCGCCTGGTCAACAATTACCGCCAAATTTGTGAACTGATCAATGGCCACGCCGAACGTGGGCGAGCCGGGAATCCCCAGAGTCTGGTGCGTCTTAAAGGGACTTGAGAGTGTATCCACGATGGAAATGGTATTGCTCGCGGAATTGGACGTGAGAATCGCGCCGGTTTGCGGATTAATCGCCAACGAAGTCGGGTTGATACCCACGTTGACCGAGCTGCCCCCGCCGGTGTCCGGGTTGAATTGCGTGATGGTGTTCGTGCCGCTGGAGTTGGCGTAAAAGACGCCGGGATTCCCTTGCGTTGCCACGGTGGGGTCGAAAACGATACCAGTCGGAGTACTCGAGACGAAGCCCGAGGGAGATGTGCTCATCAGAGTCGGAGTTGAGAAGCCGATTTCGACAACAGCAAGAGACCCAGTGGGGCCGAGGCTACTCAACTGGACGGCAGTGACGACCGCCATGCCCTGGTTGTTTATGCCGCGGTCGGGGTCGATGGCCACGGCAATCGGCTGTTGAATGCCGCCGATGCTCGTGGCAGTCAAAGTGGTGGGCGGAGTCCCAGTGGAGGGGAACAACAACTCGAGATTGATGAGGCTAATGGTATTCGCGCCCGTATTCGCGACAATAGCTGCTCCGGTAGCGTCGTTAATCGCCACGCCGGTGGGACTCGTGCCCGTGGTCACGTCGGGAACTATTTGTACGGCAGGATTGGAAGGCAAGGGACGCAGATCGAGTATGGACGCGGTATTGGTGCCGTGATTGGCGACAACCGCAAGGCCCAGCTTCTGGCTGATGGCAATGCCCTGCGGCGTAGTTCCTACTGAAAT